>JAKASF010000009.1 GCA_021828295.1 Microcaldota archaeon | reverse complement strand
CGGTTGTCTGTCAGATAGCCGCACTGGCGGAACTCGCTTGTTATTTATACCTTATATGTATCTATTACAGCGTTTGCATGTTAGCGGCAAACGTTCGTTACGCATTTCTTCTATTCCTAATCATAAGCATCATCCTTGCGCCAAACCTGAGCGCGCAGCAGACAAGCTCACCCACCATATCGCTCTCGTGCTCCCCCACCCAACTGAGCAGCAACCAGCACACCACGTGCACCGCGACCATCGGCGGAATCGGCTCGCCGTCTGGCAGCGTGCAATTTAGCTTTGAACAGCCCTATGGTGCTGGCACCAGCGCAGAGTCGTGCAGCCTGAACGGCGGCAGTTCGTGCAGCGTGCAGTACAGCTTTGGACAGGCGGGCACTGTGACTGTGTACGCATCGTACACCTATTCGGGCACGCAGTACACTTCAAGCCCGGTAACCGTCACCTTCGGCAATTCCAACTCCGGGGGCTGCACCCTGTCAGCCAGCCCGACCTCCTCGATCCCCGGACAGACGGTCACGTTCACTGTGACCTGCTCGGGAAGCGGCACGATACAGAATAGCGTGAACTGGAACTTCGGCGATGGCCAGACGCAGACCACCTATGTGAGCGGGCAGGGAACTAGCGCCACCACTACCCATGCATACAGCTCTGGAGGAGAATACGGCGTTTCCGTATCCGTTTGCGTGGGGCCCCCGGGGGCAGGCTGCGGCGGAGAGGGTGCGTCCATATCATACACCGTAGCATGCAGCTCGCCCCCATGCCAGACAACTGGCGGAGGGAGCAGCGGCACGGGAAGCAGCAGCACCACGCCCCCGAGCTTCTGGAACTACTGCACAAACACGCCCGCGGGCCAGGTATCCTCTACAAGCAATACGGCGACGCTGGACCTCTGCGCAGGCGGCGCCTGCCCGCAATCTTACGGGGGCACGTGCCACGACACGCAGGTGATAACGACGCAGGTGACGGCGGGAACGGGACCGCTCACCTCTACGCAATCCTCGGCTTCGGATGCCTCTCCCGCCAACCAGGTAAACCAGAGCAACGCCGCCTCCGTGCCGCTGATGCTCATCTGCCCGCAGAGCACGTTCAGCACCTCTAATCAGGGCCTCTTCTACGGCTACCCTAACGACATGCAGTACCAGAACGTGCTCGGCGACGCATGCTACAACAAGCAGACGAAGCTGCTGACGAGCATAGACCTGCCCACGTCGATAAGCTGGGGTCAATACAGCCCGGCCCGCGCGAGCGTGGGCGCGCTTACGTTCAACGACCTCAAGCCAGCATCGCTCACCATAACAAACTTCGGCTACTCGCCGATGCTCGAGAGCGGAAGCGGAAACGTGCTCTCGAACGGCTTCTCCACAAACACATACGTCTTCGGCCAGGTGCCCTCATACGCGCAGCACGGGGTCTGGACGTGGAACGCGATATTCGCAAACTTCAACAGCATGGAGCTGGACTCGCTAACGGCCAGCGCCAACCCGGTGAGCGTGGAGACAACCAACACGATACAGGAGCAGTGCGGCGTTGGCGATGAGCCTGCATGCTCTACCTGCAACGTGCGCACCGGAGTGCCGAGCACCAGCACCAGCAGCAGCAGCAGCTCCAGCAGCACCATCTGCGCGTCGCAGGAGCAGACAGAGACGCTGACCTGCGCGTACACCTACTCGTACAGCGAGACCACCCAGTTGCAGAACGTGCAGAACTACTACATACCGTACACAACAGCCACGAAGAGCAGCGGCGGCACGACGAACATAGAGAACACGTTCAACGCCAACGTTGTGCCGTACTTCACCTACAACTACCTTCTTCCTGGGCTCGACGGCCAGAACCTCGCCGACTCCTATGACATATTCAGCCCGTGGAACTACCCGACGCCGGTCAACGTGATAGACACCTTCCCGATCGATACGCCGAACACGCTCTTCTTCAACTACCAGGGCACGCTGCTCTCTTCGCCAGCGAGCGGGACAGGAGGGCTGAGCAACTCGGTGCTGCAGCTCCTCGGCAACATACAGACATTCCTGCAGGACGCGCAGGGCAGCATAGGCGGCCTGCTCGACGCGCTCTCTAACCACAAGACTGCGAGCTCCGGGCTCTACAGCCCACTCGTAGCAAATGCCATCTCGATATCGGCGCTGGCCAACGACTACGTGCTCGTGCTGAACTGGTCCAACCCTGCAAGCAGCGGCAACGGCGATTACTACATCGACGTGCTGCGTCTCATACCCCACGGCTACTTCAACGTCACGGGCTACCAGCCGTCACCGAGCAACCCAGACACGCCGTACCAGGCAGGCAGCCCGGGCGCGTGGACAAGCGGCTGGAACAGCTACTGGAGCAACGTGATAACGCTGCAGGACCAGGCCGTGTACAACATAAACGCCCAGGACCTGAAATCCCAGCTGGGCTCGTTTGCGACGTCGCTGGGCAATGCGTGCTCGAACAGCGTGAACACGGCCAGCTGCTCCGACAAAGGCTACGCTGCCTCGGGCTTCACGCCGCTCAACATGAGCGTGTCCGACTCTGGAGCGGTCTTCATAACGGGCAACATCCTCGTGACAGAGAACTCTGGAAACAACTACAACACCTACCCGGCCATAATCGGGCTTCTCTTCCCGACCGGCTCGAACGGGCAGGTGAACTGGGGCGCGACGCCTTCGCTCTTCGCGAACACGACGCTGCAGTGGTCGCTCGCCTCTAGCAGCGCGCCTGCCATACCGATACTCAACGAGATAGCCTCTACGTCGACGGGCCAGATAGTCTACGGGGCCAACCAGACCAGCGGCTACGTCTACCAGTTCGACGGCACTACGCTGGCGCAGAGCGGCACCATCGACCTCGCTTACCAGAGCGCCGTGGGCCAGGGCGCTCAGTCGACGCTGAGCATAAGCGACTGGCTGCTAAACGGGGGCCTCTTCGGCGTGAAGTTCGATGGCAAGACGCAGACGCAGACGACAGGAGGCGGCTCTGTTACCGCCTTCTATGCGGGGCCCGCTACGCAGGGCACGCAGTCCGGAGGCCAGGCCATATACGCCACGAACGACATGGACCAGGCCGCGTACCACCACCCGATAGGAATCAGCGTGGTCAACGGCTACCTGTACGTGCTTGACAACTGGGCTGGCTCCGCTAACGTTATGTACTCGCCCCCGGGCGCTGTTGGCGAGTCCTCGTACGGGCCCGGCACCTATTTTGACATACTCGTGCTGCGTGCGCTCAACTCGCAGGGAGTCGATACTCCAATAAATCCGACCGGATTCGATGATATGTTCTCCCCGCAAAGCTGCTCGGCGACCTTCGTCTACACCGGGCTGGGAATCCCGCCGCAGACCCCGGTGCAGGAAGAGTGCATAACCGACACACAGAGCTGGAGCCTGCAGTGCAACCCCAGCAACGAATGCCAGACCCTGTACATAGGCTGCACCATCAACGGCAAGAGCGGCGATAAGTTCGGATGCCATTCGCCTAGCACAGGAGAGGGCTCCCAGTACTGGACGCAGACACCCGCAAGCTCTCTGGCAGGTCTCGGCGGTGCGTATCCGCCCTACGGCTGGATACTCTCGGCAAACATCACCGGCATGAACTCGCTGAACCAGTTCTTCAGGTCCGCGTTCTTCAACACCGTGTATGAAAGATACGCGAGCACACCCGGCGCGAGCAACCCGATCACCTTCTGCTCATCCACAGAGTGCACCTTCAACCCGAGCAATATGCCGGCGGTCTATCTCGGAGGCTACATGCCTGTGGGGCCTCTCCTCAGGGCCGTGCAGACCGCGGAGGTATCGGCGCCGCTCTCGAGCAAGACGCCCAGAGCGTTCGAGAGCCCCACATACCAACGCACCGGCGCGGCGTTCGCCCCCATGATCTACGACTCATCGTTCACGATAAACTTCAACGAGACCTCGAGCATGCTCTTCCCTCCGCTCCCCGCGGGGCTCTCGACGTCGCTCTGCTCCTCGGGCCTGCTGCTAGGGTACAGCTGCCAGGTGCAGGATGCGACTTTCTACAACGAGCTTCTCTTCGCCAACACGCGGGCTGAGAACTACACCAACGTGTTCAAGGGATTCCAGCCGTACACGTGCATCTCATCCCTCTCGCAATCTGACAGCGGCTCGTGCGCCTCATCGACCGCGGTGAACAGCATCGCCGCCCCGGTGTACCTGGTCACGAACCCGCTGAGGTATGTGGAGAACCTGGGCTCGGCGCAGACCCAGAGCCTAGCCAGCCAGTTCTACAGCTCGTTCCTGCAGAACCTGCAGAACACGGGCTGCAGCTCGCAGGCGACGAGCAGCAACCAGTGCGCATCGGGAGGGGCGACGCAGAGCGGAACTCCAACGCTGAGCGAGCAGCTGGCGCCGGTCGACTACGGGGTCACGGACCAGGTAACTGTCACGGCGACGAACGCCGGAGACAGCGTCGCGGCGAACGCGATCGACAGCAAGGGCAACGAGCTCGGGGGCAGCCCCGTGAGCAGCTCCTCGCAATCCGCGTCGGTGACCATCTGCGGCACGCCTCCGAGCATAACCCCCGGCAGCACGCAGACAGTAAACAGGCCGCTCGACTGCGTTCTGCCCAGCAACAGCCCGATAGCCATAACGGGCAACGAGTTCGCGCCATCTGACACGTGCAGCTCGCCCCCATGCCTGGCCAGCGGCGAGCCGAACACCTATAAGCTAAGCGTCAACCAGGTCCCATTCCTAAACATCGCGAGCCCGATAGCGGTGCAGGCCACCAACACCGTTGACAGCAGCCTATACATAATCCCAGACACCGCCTATGCCGTCGCCTACAACCCCGGCGACTCGGTCACGATAGCGCTAACGGGCCCGAACGGCGCGACTGTCGGCACCTCTAACACGTTCAAGGACGGCGTCTACTTCTTCATCTGCCCCAACTCGGGGAACAAGATGGATGCGACCTGCGGGCTCTCGCCGGGCCAGACCTACACGATGACAGCTACGGAGAACGGGAAGAGCACGAGCCAGACGCTAACTGTGCAGTCCACATCTTCAGGAACCGGGAGCTCTGTACCAGCGCAGGCGGAGACACTGAGCAGCCGGATATCCGGCTATCTGGTGGTGCCGTACAAGTACACGTATTCGATAAGCCAGAAATCGGCGCTTGAATCCGGGCCGACCGTGGTCTCTGAGAGCGGGGACGCAAGCCCGGACAGCCCGTCCAGCCTCTGCGCGCCTCCGTCGCTGACGCAGCAGACCGCCGCCCCGACGGACGTGTACAGCTTCGCGCTCGTGAACGGGCCGTCGGGTACGCAGACCGCGACGATAGAAGGCGATTACAGCTACCTGCTCAGCACTGCGCCTACGGGCGGCTACTTCATGCCCAACCTCTCGAACTACGGCCTCGTGGTGCCGCCGCTGATAGACTACACGCTGCAGAACGACAGGCTCTTCGGCTACATCTACGCCAACATAACCAGCGCCTGCACAACCGGGTACTCCGGCGGGGCGCAGATATGGGACTGCTCAAGGAACAACCAGGCGGTGCTCGACTCGAGCAGGCTGTACGCATATGAGATAGACCACTACGCGCAGTCGCAGGGGGGCTTCTATACGCTGGTAGCTTCATCGAACCCGGGCAGCGGACCCGCGGAAGTAGGGGGCGCGTCGGCGGGCAGCGGCACCGCGACGCTCTCGTACAACCCGCTGCAGGAGGCGGCGACTGTGACTCTCTTCGAGATCTACAAGCAGGCAGTATACGACAGCGACCTCGCGCTCTCGATAAACTCGCAGAGCTACACGCCCAGTTCGGGACCCGGATGCTCATCCGGAAGGTGCAGCACCTACGGCTACCAGCGCATAACCTACGTGATGAACGACAGGTTCGGGAACAACATCTACGTGCCGATGGACATAGACGTTGCGAACACGGTCTCGCTCTCGCTCACAGTGAGCTCCCAGGTGAACCCGAACAACGTCAACCAGACCACGATAACGTTCAACGGCCTGCTCGGCGTGCAGAACGCCTTCGGCGGCTTCACGCCGCTCCCGAACAACGACGTCTACCTCTACTACAACACCAACCTGGACTACGCGGACTACAACCCGGTCACTTGCCCGCTCGACGCGGCGTACTGCGCCTACGCGCTCTCCGATTCGAGCTTCCTGCCGAGCTCGAGCGCTTCGTGCCCCCTGCCGGGCCCGTACTCCTGCGTGCAGTCCAATCCGGTATTCACCACAAGCCTGAACAACAGGTACGCGAACTCGCAGGTGGCGACATACGCGCCTTCGTACAACGGCTTTGCCGACGCAAGCAAGAACGCGCAGTGCAACCCGCAGCCGCCATCGCTGCTGCAGGAGGGCAGCACGCTCTGCAACATCTACGGCAACAACGGCTATCCCAACATCTGCCCCGCGACCGGCGTGCTCTCGCAGGCGTTCGCCTGCTACCAGAACGAGCACGGTAGTGCCGCGGCCGACAATCTCGCCTCGTGCCTCATGCTGCACAGCTACACATACTGCGAGGGCCAATTCCCAGATTACGCCACATGCGTAAACAACGCGAAGGCTGGTCCGTTCCCGGCCGGGGCAGGCCAGCCCCAGTACTGCGCAGACATAAGCCCGACGACAGGAGCAGGAGTATGCACCTCGCAGATAGGGCTTATAGGCAACCAGCAGACAGGCGGCTCGTACTTCACCACCAACGCCGGAGGGGCGTTCAGCGGCTCTATAACCGCGTGCGGAACCGAGCAGGACAGCATACTGGCAGCCTTCTACGGCTACCCCGCCCCGGAGCCCATACAGGCCAAGGTGGTGCCCCTGGGACTGTCAGAGATAGACCCGTCGCAGCCCGCATCGTTGCAGAGCACAATCGGGAAGAGCAACCCATCGGCGGTCATCGTGGGCGAGCTAAACTACAGCGAGGCGCCGGTGCAGACCAGGAGCTCACCGTTCCAGATAGGCCTCTTCGAGCTCAGCTACGGGGACGTGAACACTCTCTGGCTCCTGGCCAGCGTCGCAACGGCTCTGCTGGCGCTCCTGCTGGGATCCACGAGGAGGCGCGCCCACGGGCGAAAAGCCCGACGTCATCACGACGATAACAGGGGATAGGTATTTATAGGGAAAAAGGCAAAATACATATTGGGAGTGGAGCATGCTGTTGGCCGTTGTTCTATCGTTCGGCGCCGTCGACGCGCTGATACCACTTCTAGTCATAATGATACTAATAGCAGCGGCTGCCGGGCTCACGAGGGGCTACAACCTCTTCAGGATATTTGGCATAGGCACGCTCGCTGGCATAGGCGCGGCTGGCCTTTCGGGCAAGGGCTCCCTTGTCGGCAAGACCTCGTACAGCAAGAGCCCGGTAAAGGCCAAGGGCGTGGGGAGGCAGTTCGCCTACAGGGCGACGGGCCTCAAAAACAGACAGGGCAAGACAGTCTCTCCTGGAAAGTTCGCGAGGAGCAAGGTCAACTCGTGGCAAGCAGGCCGCGCCGCCAACAAACAAGCAAACTCGCTTCCTGGAATCTCAGGAAATAGCATTAGCGGCGGCAGCGCGTTTAAGTCTGCCGTAGGCAGAATCCTGCACGTGGCAGGGCAGGCAGCCGGGGGGGCTTTCTTGGGCTCGGTCCTAAGCTCGAAAGGAGGGGGAATGGTTGCAAAGGAGAAGTACAACAGCACGCTCAAAAAATACGAAAATGCGAGTGAAAAATACAAGGCGGCAGGCAGCAAGCTGGAACAGGAAAGCGCTCTGGCCGACAGGGAGAAATACGCGCATCAGCTCCAAGACATGGCGGAAAAGGAGAATATACCGATGAGCTCACCTCTCGAGCATGCCTCCACCAGCGACGCCATCAGCTATACGCTGAAAGAGGCGCAGGCAAAGGGCAGACCTCTCACGCAGAGCGAGGCTGCTACAGTAAGGAACGCGCTCATCAGGCTAAACACACGCAAGGCTCTTGGAGATGAATTCAAGGAATGGAGCGAGATAGCGGCGCTGGGAGGAGTGCTAAACAGCGAAAACACCAGGGGCGTTGCCAGGCGGCTCAGCAGAGAGGCTAGCGGAATCAGCAAGGCCGGGGCTATATCCTCGCTTAACGAGGATGCTATAAAAGCCCAGGTAGACAGGCAGATGTCTGGCATAGGAGTGATCACCCCCATACGCACGATTCCTAACGCCAAGATGATCGGATCCGACACGCTTAACTCGATAAGGTCAAAGGTGCGTGAATCAGAAAAGCTCGGCTCGATATTGGATGCGGGCAAGAAAGTGAAAAAGAAGCTGGGCGGCTGACAAGAGACGCTGCAAGGGCTGGGCACAAATCATTGGGCTTTGATAACTGACCAGCAAGGAGCTGCTAGAACTCTTCTGACTCGTCGCTGTCGAAATCGTCGTCTTCGCCGGCCTCGTCGTCCATGTCTTCGTCGCTGTCTTCTTCGTCGCTGTCGTCGCTTGTGTCGTCTTCGTCGTCTTTCTTTGCCATGTTTGGGCACCTTTCTCGGGTTTCCCCGAATGCAATCTGATTATCGGGGAAAACTATTTAAAGGTATGCTGATGCTTGACGCTGGACGCTAAAGTTCAATACGCGAAACGGTTGCGCGCGCAGCGCTCACGGCAGGTTTGGAATCTGCGTCGCGCCGAGTTCGGTGCCTTTTTCAACTGCTTTTTCCCTCAAGGCTGCGGCCAATTCAAGGTGCCTTCTCACGAACTCGTCCAAGGTCTCCTGTACATCCTTGAGCTTTATCGAATAGGCCTCTGAGAAGAGCTGCACGAGTTGCCAGTACGTGCTTATGCTGCGCCCAACGAACTCCTCTTCCTTCCAGTTAGCTATGTCGCTGAAGTGGTCCATCAGTATCTTGACGTGCTTGTCGTGTATTTCCTCTGCCACAGGGGTAACGCCAAGCTTCTTGGCTGTCTTGTCCAGCGTGTTTTCGAGCAGCTTGGCCATGGCCTTCAGCTCTTCCTGTTCTTTCGGAGACAGGCTGTTTGCAAAAACGCTTGGAAGCGCATATTTGACTTCAACAAGCGCGTCTCTGTACAGGGCTTTTACCCTCTTCACTTGGGTTGTGTTATTCATGTCGGTAAGTCCTTCCAGCGCTGCAACAACCTGATTCACGTGGCGTTCCTCTTTCATGATGAGCGTTTCCTTGGCATTCAGCTTCGCCTCTGCTACAAGCACCGCGGGCGTGCTCAGCCTCACCGAGTTGGAAAGGCCATACGCGCCGACAGTCTCGGCGTCGCCCTCGGCGAGCTGCTTCAGGAACAGCACCCCCTTCGCGGTTCCAGACCTGCTCTGCTCTAGCGCCTCGTCTATCGCATTTATCAGTATGACATTCTTATCGAAATCGGCGAACTCGCTCTGGAGGCTATCGAAATCGACCGCATTGAGCACATCAAGCATCGTCATCGTCTGGCCGGCTCTGCTCTTGAAACCGCCAAAAGCCTGAGCCGTTTTATACAGGAACTCGCGCCTGCCGCTCTTGCTTTCGTACTGCTCTGTCTCGTGAGCCAGGGAGTAAAGTGCCCCGATTTCAGAGTCTTCCTCTCCAAACCTCTTAAGCGCCTTCTCGGCCTCCGCCTTCTTTTCTTTGAGCCTTTCCACAAAAGCATCAATATTTGATATGCCGATTCCTTTGATCAGGCCCTTGAGTTCGTTCTGGGCCTCAACGGGCGCGGTCTCGAGGCTTGTTTCGAAAATATTCTTATTTTCAGAGCCGCTGGGCATCATCTTCTTTGCGTACTCTTTGAACTTCTTGTCTACAGAAGAGAGCTTTGCCAGCGTCTCTTCCTCCGACTCGTACTTCTCCATGGCGCTCTGCTCCTGCTTAATCACGGCGAGCAAAGACGCGGGCATCGCAGCTCTTATTGCTTCTGCCTCTTTGGCAAGCCTGCCATATTCGTTGGCGTAGGGGTCCCTCCCGCTTATCTCTTCCTTGAGCTCCTTTGCGGCAGAGCCAGGGCGCCCCTGGCCGAGACCGGCCACGCTTTTCATGTCCTTCTCGATCTCCGTCAGCTTGTAATAGGCTTCCTCATTAGCCGGATCTGCCAGCTCTTGCTTAAGCTTCTTTAGCCTCTCTTCGTGCATGCTTCTGGCGCCCGCAACCTTTGACTGCTGGAGCTTAACCTCCTCTGGTAGAAGCAACGACACCACTGCCGGAAGCTGGCTGCTGATAGTGCTCACCTTGGGCGCCATCTCTAGCACCTTCTCCTCGCTCACGCTGACATTCTTGTTCCTGTTAGAAGCGCGCACAACGGGCGCTTTTTCCACCATCCCACTACCCCTTATTTATTAGGCTTTCCAGTCTATTTAAGCATTAGCTTTATATTAAACTGCGTGCGCTAAAAGTACCTGTGGGCTCTTAGCGCAACGGTAGCGCGTCCGCTTTGCAGGCGGGAGGTTGCGGGTTCGAATCCCGCAGAGTCCATTAGTGATTGCATGTTCCCGAACCTAGACCCGAAGAAGCTGAAAGGCATGCTCGACAAGCTGGGCATAAAGAGTACAGAGATAGCGAGCACGCAGGTGGTCATACACTGCAACGACAAGGACATAGTTGTGGAGGCGCCGCAGGTCACGCTCATAGAGGGCCAGGGAATGAGCAGCTTCCAGATAAGCGGCAGCGTGCACGAGATAGACAGGAGCAAGGTCGAGATAAGCGACGATGACATAAAGCTTGTGAGGGAGCAGACAGGGGTAGAGGACACCGCTCTGATAAGGAAGACGCTTGAGGCGAACCACGGCAACATCGCCGACGCGATACTCGTGCTGAAGAGCGAGAAGGATTCCGGTCCCTAGAAGTCGACCTTGAAGACCTGCACGAAGGGCACCCTGCCGACCTTCTTCACGTCCTCCTTGCCCACGATGCCCTTGTTCATCATCACAGCTACCGAGCGCTCCCCGACGATGTTCGCCGAGTAGAGCTCAACGCCGTCCACCATCGCCTTCGCCTTCTCCTCGCTGACCAGCTCCCCCCTGTAGAATTCGGAGTACCTGTCGAGGTCGATGAAGAGCTTGCCCTCCTCGAGCACCCTTCCCATAAGCTCCTCGTCGCACATCGCGATTATGAGGCCCTGCTCCGCGGCGTGCTTCTTTACAAATATCATGGGCTAACCGTATCTGAGGAAGAAGACGAACGTCGACGTGTAGAGCGCTCCGTACCAGAGCATCCAGAGCGCCCCGGATATGTTGGAGAGGAGCATGGCGGTGAGGCTGCCGAATAGGAGTATGGCCGAGAAGACCAGCTCTATGCTAGAGTTGCGCAGCGAGGCCAGGATGCGGCCTGTGCCGCTGCGGCCTATGCTTCCCTTGAACCAGCCCTTGAACGGGTTCGCGGCGAGCATAGCAGATACGGCCCCCTTGAGCCTCACGAACGAGAGCGCGAAGTTTAGGAAGAAGAGCATAAGGCCCTCAAGATACGAGTCGAAGTAGGCCTTGGTCAGCGCAACCGGGACTATGAGCGAGAGGAGGAACGAGATGACGCCGAGTATCTCGAGATTTATGGCCGTGGAAGACGCGGTGACGAACTGCGCCGCGCTCGAGTACGCGAAGGGCGCCGCGGAGAAGACGGTGAGCAGCGAGACGACTGTGAAGAGTATCAGTATTGCAGAGAGGTAGTTGAGCCCGAAGCCGTGGGCCAGGTAGTCCACCTTGGAGAAGAGCGTAGCCCTGTGGCCCTTGTCAGACCTTATGCGCTTTAGGAAGTAGAAGAGGAACTGCGTGTCGCCGTAGTTGTAGCGCCACTGCTGGCTGCACAATTCTGAGAAGGTGAGCGGCTTGCCCAGGGCATAGGCCTTGGGCACGTACACGCTCTTGAAGTTGTGCATGTCTGACTCGAAGCTGAAGAACGTGTCCTCTGTGACGTACGCGGGAAACCCGCCGATCGCGTCTATGGCAGAGCGCCTTATCAGGCCGCACGAGCCAGCGAATATCGCGGTGCCGTTAAGCGCCCTCGCCGGCTGTATGAACCTGAAGAAGAGGGTGTCGAAGAGGTCGACGCTGTCGGAGAAGAGAGACGCCTTCTCGAACCTCTTCTCCGTCTGGACGAAAGCGACGCTCTCGTCCTGGAAGTATGGGAGCAGGTCCTTCACGAAGCGCGGGTCGACGATGCGCTCGTCAGCGTCGAATATGGCCACGAACTCCTCCTTCGAGTGCAGAAGCGCGTTGTTCAGGGCGCCTACCTTGAAGTCCTTCCTGTCGTTCCTGTGTATGTAGTTGACGCCGTACCTCTCGCAGAGGGCGCGCTTGCCGCTTACCATCTCCGGATCCTGCGAGTCGTCGGCTAGATAGAATGCTATCTTCTTGGGGTCGTAGTCTATGCCCTTCAGCGTCTTGAGATTCCTCTCTATGAATTCTGGCGTTTCTGAGTATGTGGGTATCAGCACAGCGACCGTCGGGTAGCTCCTTATGGGCTTGAGGCTGCGGGTCAGCTTCTCCAGGTACTCGTCGTAGAAGTAGGACTTGTAATAGGAATATGAGGTGACGGCGTTGAAGACCAGCGAGATGAGAGAGAGCAAGCCGTACGCCACCGCGAGCGCGAAGACGAACCCGTTCGCAGCGTTAAGCATCAGGTATACCGCGAAGCCCATGCTGAGAAGCGATATCGCGATGAACAGCGCAACGATGAACAATCGAAGCGGTTTGCTCTTCCTGCTTTCACTCATACTTACCATCAGAGGCAGATGATTGATGATAGGTTAGATACTAATATTAATTAAGTGTTGAGATAGCTATCGGTGCCGGGGTGGCAGAATCTGGTCATCGCGCTGGTCCCGAAAACCAGTGTCCGTTTACGGACTTTAGGGTTCAAATCCCTACCCCGGCGATGCTTGCGCCGGGCTCCTTTCGGGTGGCCTGCTCGAGCTAACCTTTATAGTTTTTAGGATTCATTGATTCGCCATGGCAAAACCAACCGGCTTCCTGCTTGGCGCCCTGCTATCGGTGGCTTCGCTTTCTTCGATCAGCAGCGCGCAGATAACAGACCTTTCCGTAACAAGCGGCACTATACTGTTCATGGAGATCGCGATACTCGTTGTCACAGTCGTTCTTTTCGCCGCGATAATCGCGCTGCTGATAGACATACGCCACAGGCTCTCGAAGACGGGCGCAAGGAGACGCTGAAGGCCAACGCTGCCTGGCCGAGATAGCCAGACGCGGTCGAGGCACTCATTTTATGAACTCAGCCAGGAGCACCGTTGCGTAGGCACCCTTAGGCAGGGAGAAAGACAGCGAGAGTGCGCTGCCATCAGCTCTGCACGCAAGCTCCTTTACAGGCGAGAGAAGCGGCCTGAACGCCCCTTTCATCGCGAGCTCCGGCATAGGCTTTATGGCGAACTGTTCCTTAGATAGCTCCATGCGCTCCATGGACTCCTCTGCATATTCCCCCATCTCCTCCACCTTGCTCTCGTACCCCACAAGAGATCCAAGCGCGAAATCTCCGCTTGGCCCTATACTCTCCATGTCCGGAAAACCGTAGAAGTCGCTTCCGGAGTAGACAGCGCTTCTGAAGTCCTGGTTCCTTATCCGCTGCTCGAGCTCCTCGTTGAAGACCTGCGACTGCACCGCGTGTATGAACATCATGGCTATCCCCCTGGGGAGTAGCCTGAGCGCGTTGGCGTAGTTGCCCGGGTATTTGGAGAGGTAGTAGAGCACCTTCCGCTCGCCCCGCAGGAACCTTGGGAAACTGCTTAGCGCCCCGGCAAAGTCGAGGCTGTCCTTGAGCTGGCGCCTAGCCTCGCGCACCCTCTCGTTCCTCTCGCCTCCCGCTCCGGTGAGGTACTCCATCACCGCGCCCTCGAAGTCCCCCCGCAGGATCGAGACCCCTATGCTGGCGTTGTTTCCGCGCTCTCCGAAGCGCTGCTCGCCGAAGTAGTTGGGCATGCGGCCGGCGAGCTCGTCGGCTATAGCCGCTGCGTTCTCCGCATGTTCAGCGTCTGCGATGCGAACCTCGAACGCGTTGCCGAGATCCTGCCCCAGCTCCACCCCGTTGCTCCTCCACTGGCCGTTTATGCTTATCCCGCTCATGCGCAGCGAGCCCATGTCGAACGGCGTGGCGTGAAAGATGCTGGCAAGCTGCACGCTCACCGACCTCTTGTCCTTGGAGCCCGCGTAGGCTATCGACTTCCTGCCGTGGCCCATCTTCTTCGCTATTGCGAGCAGCGCATCTACCGTGTTCCAGTCGCGCTTCTGCAGCACGAAGCTTATGAACTTGCCATCGGGAACCTCCTCGATGCCGAGCGCTCTGGCATCGTAACTCGTGTTTGGCTGCAGCACGACGCCCCTGTCCGTTATCTCCTTGACAACGAAGTCGTCCGGGGTTCGCTTCGCTCTTCCCCCGGTTCCCGCATGCTTTGAAAGAGGCAGCATCGAATCAATTAAAAGCTATTAAATAGGATGGTAGACTAATACCTTATAACCGTAACAGACGCAGGCATGAGGGGGTTTATCTGGCCGAACGAGCTATAGCTGAAAGGCTTCTTTACAGGCTCATAAAGAGACACATAGCAGGCACGACCATGAGCTCCGCGATAGAGAAGGCGAGGGAGCTGAACGACAAGAAGCTGCCCGTTTCGATAGCCTTCCTGAGCGAGAGCGCGACAGACAGCACCAAGGCGAGGTACGCCACCACCACGTACCTGGAGCTGATAAGGCGCATAGCGAGGCTGGGCCTGAAGGCGAGCATACAGGTGCCGCTGGATCAGATAGGCTACGACATATCTGACGAGGTCGCGGAGAAGAACGTTAACGAGATACTGAACACGGCGAAGACATACGGCGTCTTCGTCTGGCTCGAGATAAGGGACAGGAGATACGCGCTGCCGGGCTTTCTGCACGATGCAAAAGGCGTGGGCTATGCAGTCAACGCAGACCACTCCGATGACTACCTCTACGCGAACAGGGGCCACATAAAGGCGATAAAGATACTGTGCACTGAGGCGCACGGCGACGGGAAGGAGGCGGGCAGCATGATCTCGGGCAGGGTCAAGAGCGCGGTGAAGAGCGTGGCCAACGCCGTGGTGCAGTCAGCGCCTGATACGGCGATGCGCGAGCTGCTCAACGGCGGCAACGCCAAGAAATCGGTCATATTCGAGATGCAGCTCGGGTACAGCAGCAAGAAGATGAGCAGGATAGTGAAGAGGGGGGCCAGGGCTAGCGTGTACGTGCCGTTCGGGAAGGACTGGGAGCACTACGCGGTGAGCAGGACGCCGGAGAGGTACGCGAGGTTCCTGGCAAACCGCATACTGAAGGAGGCGTAGATATGCAACAGCAGAATATGCACGCTGACACGGTCTTCGTCACCGGTGCGGCAGGCAGGCTTGGCAGGGCCGTTGTTCCGGCGCTCGTGGGATCCGGATCCGCGGTGAGGGCCCTCATGGTGGAGAAGGAGGACGTCAAACTGCTCCCTCCGGGAACCGTGCCGTTTGTCGGCTCGCTCGGCGATACCGAGGTGCTTGATGAGGCATGCAGGGGTGCCGATGTGGTGCTGCACTTCGCCGGCCTCACCCACGTGGCAAACTCTACCGCAGAGGCGGTGATGGAATCGAACGTGGAGGGAACGAAGAACCTGCTCAAAGCGTGCGAGAAGGGAAAGGTCAAGCACATGATATTCACAAGCACTGTAGACGTGTACGGAAGGAAGAGGAGCGGCGCGCTGAACGAGGACGCAAAGCTGCTGCCTACAGACAAGTACGGCCACAGCAAGATGCTCGCGGAGCAGGAGATCTCCGGCAGCGGCGTGCCCTACACGATAGTCAGGCCGGCAAACATCTACGGCCCTGGGTTCGAGCGCTCGTTCTTCAAGATATTCAGGGCGGTTAAGGAGGGCAAGATGGTCATAATAGGCAGCGGGGAGAACCACATGGCGCTCGTGCACGTCGATGACGTGGTAAAGGCGCTGATGCTGATAAAGGAGAACCCGCAGGCGAGCATCGGCAAGACTTACAATCTCACCGATGGCATGATCTACACGCAGGAGGGCCTCATCGACTTCGTGGCCGAGCTGATGAAGGTGCCGAAGCCGAAGAGACACATGCAGGAGATACTGGTAAGAGCCCTGGCAAAGGCCAGGAACCTTGACAGCGACGAGCTGCGCTTCATGACATCCGACCGCGTAATAGACACGAGCAGGATAAGGAACGAGCTCGGGTTCATACCAGATGTCGACATAAAAACCGGGGGAATGGCGATGATAAACGAGTTTTTAAATAAGGCTAAGGAGAAATAGGTTTGTTCGCATGTCGGTCAGAATAGGAAGGGTAGAGAGATACATAAACGAGACACTGGAGAGAAAGGGAAGCATGCTCTTCATGCTCATCGACCCCGTAGACTACAAGAGCCCCGAGGATGCCATAAAGACGGGCGTGGAGAGCGCGGAGGGAGGGGCAGACCTTGTGCTGATAGGCGGGAGCATAGGGGCGCAGGGCGAGCTGCTCGACTCGGTAACTCTCGGCATAAAGGACAAGGTGAAGGGCGTGCCCGTAGTCCTCTTCCCCGGAAACATAGCAACGATCACTCCGCACGCAGATGCTGTGTACTTCATGTCGCTGCTCAACGCGAGGAACCCGTACTGGATAACACAGGCGCAGATGCTTGCCGCGCCGCTGATCAAGCACCTCAAGATAGAGCCGCTGCCCGTAGGCTACATAGTGGTGGAGCCCGGAGGCACGGTGGGCTGGGTCGGCGACGTGAACATGGTGCCAAGAGCAAAGCCAAGGATTGCCGCAGCGCTAGCGAACGCGGGCGAGTTCCTGGGAAACAGGCTGATAATAACGGACGCGGGGTCGAACCCGCAGATGCAGGGCTTTGGCCCAATACCCCCGAGCCTGATAAGCTCGGTAAGGAGCGCTATAACTGTGCCGTACATAGTCGGCGGGGGGGTGCGAAGCACGGAACAGCTGCGCAGCGCCTACAAGGCCGGAGCAGACATAGTTCAGATAGGCGCGGTGCTCGAAGAGAAGAACGGAGGCACCAAGGCGCTCGTCTCCAAGTTCGCGAAGGTGGCGAAGGAGGAGGGCAGGAAGAGGAGGTGAGGCTATTGTGCCCGGAAAGATACGCCCGCTCTCTTCCCAGGAGCTAGGGGTCATAGCGAAAGAGCTTGGAATCCTGGAGGGCTCGCACTTCAAGAGCTTCTATGAGCTGAGAGAGGGCTCGTTCCTCATTACGTTCTCGAAGGAGCGCAGGGAGACAGCCGTGTATGTGAACCTTGCCAGCACAGTCAACATAACGGAGTTCAAGGAGAGGGACACCAAGCCCACGGAGTTCGCGCTCTCGCTGAGGAAGAGGCTCGATGGCAGCAGGGTTGAGGGAGTGGAGCAGCACGGCTCCGACCGCATACTCGTCATAGGATTCGGTGGCAAGGAGGAGAAGCGGCTGATAATAGAGATGTTCGGCAGGGGCAACCTGCTACTGCTGGACAAGGATGGCGTGATAGAGCAGGTCTACGCTGGCAGGGACTTCAGCGAGAGGAGCGTGAAGAGGGGAGCGCTCTACGCCTTCCCCCAGCAGCGCGGCAGACCCGCGCCCGGCTCTAAATCCGAAAGGCTGGCAGAGGTCGGAGGCAGATACCAAACGCTCAGCGCTCTGCTCGACAGCGAGTACATGCAAGAGAGGTCCAGCGAGGAGAACCCGGAGAAGGCGAGGGAGCTGGAGGAGTTGGGAGCGAGCGTGGAGAAGCTGAAGAGGCAGATAGACGAGATGAGGGAGAAGGGCAAAGAGTACAAGGAAGTCGCGAACGGGATATTCGCAAGGATGCGCGAGATAAACGAGCTGCTGGAAGCGGCGAAGAAGAGCAAGGCAAGGAGCGCGGACGGGCTGCAGGGCGTGGGAAACATAAAAGTAAAAAGGCTGGATGCGAAGAGGAAGACAGTAACGATAGAACTGGATTGAGCAGATGCAGATAAAGACGATAATACTGGGCACGGCTGGCTCGGCGCCGACAAAGGAGAGACGCATGCCTAGCGTCGCGGTGATATACGAGGGCGACGTGCTGCTCTTCGACTGCGGCGAGGGGACGCAGTTCCAGATGCTCGAGCACGACATAAACCCGGTCAGGGTCAGGGCCATATTCGTGAGCCACGCGCACGGCGACCACACGATAGGCATAGCCGGCCTGGTGCGCACGATGGGCATGAACAACAGGAAGGAACCGCTACACATCTTCGTCCCAGCGGGCGACGAGAAGGTGATAGAGAGCCTGATAACCTTCGACAGGGCGCTCATAAACTACAAGGTACTCATCAGGGGCGTGCGCTCGGGTCGCGTCTACTCGGGCAGGGAGTACGAGGTGCTGGCCTTCAAGCTGAGGCACACGATACCCACATACGGCTACGTCTTCCGCGAGAAGAGCAGGACCAAGTTCAGGAAGGAGCTGGCGCACAAGATGGGCCTAAAGGGAGAGATGTTCTCAAAACTAGAGAGGAGCGGGAGGGTGAAGCTGGGTAAGAAGACAATAACGCTAGACCAGGTCTCGTGGAAGCAGGAGGGCAAGAAGGTAGTCTATGCTACCGACACAAGGCCCACCCAGAGCACGATTGTTGCTGCGAAGAACGCCGATCTGCTGATACACGAGTCGTCGTACAAGGCCTCGGAGATAGGCCTGGCGAAGAAGAGACTGCACTCGTCCGCGGGCGAGGTGGCCGCTCTCGCGAAGAAGGCAGGGGTGAAGAGACTGGTGCTCACGCACATAAGCGCGAGGCACAGGACCGACGCCGAGCTGCTGAGCGACGCGAGGAAGATATTCAAGAATACGGTCGTGGCCAGGGACGGCTACACCCTAATTATTTAACCCTAACGACAAAAAGGAATTGCGGAGGCATCGTCTAGTGGTAGGACGGCAGATTGACATTCTGCAAGCACGAGTCCGATTCTCGTTGCCTCCACTGTACTTAATTTTTAAAGACTCTTTCTCTCTGTAAAATTCCATAGATGTGTTTTAAGTTCGATTCTGTAAAACTCCATCGTATCTGGAATCCAGTTCTCTTACATTTAGATTTATGGGCGCATTGCGGCATGATTATAACAGGCTACTTGTAAGCTCTACCACGCCATTCAATCTTCAATACTTCAACTTGTGCAATTTCCCAGAGCACTCGATAGATGACACGTATGCCGCCTATTCTTATCCTGTACTCGTCTATGCCGCCTTCAAGTTTCTCTACGTCATACAATTTTGCAGGCACCGGCTCGCTTTCTAAAACGATAATAAGTTCTTGAATCCGTCTTTTGTAGTGCTCTGGCATCCGGCTAGCTGATTTATCGGCTTTTTTGGATACGTGGACCAGGAACAAGAAATCAGCCAAGCTTCTTTATGAGTTCTCGCCCGCTCACCCAGTTTCCCTTCGCCATGTCCTTTTTTATCGCCTCCAGCTCTGCTCGATCCTTCTTGCTTATCTTTACAGTAGGCACCAAGCGAGCTTTAATCTTCATTAACTCTATTTCCATTCTGTCAAGCTTCCGCTCAATGGTCTTCATCTCCGTCCTTGTTATCGCCATAAAAGTATTGCGCCTCTACTGCTATTAAATCCTTTCCTTGTGCCGCCTATCGCTTCCAAGCGTACATGATCTAGGGACTTTTAGCGTAGACATAATGCCCTTTTGCGATCCTGACTTTCCCACGTCCAAGAACCTTGGTAATTGTCCTGCTAACTTTCTCAGAATTATAGGCGTGGTTTTCTGCGGTGGATACCACGAAACCGACTTCACCACTGGTAATGAACACTTTCCTCACGCCTTTACATGCAGCTATGCTCATCGCCACCTCGTGCGAGCTCTTCTCAGTATCAGGATGCAGCAACAGAAAGCTCTCAGTGGCTGTCCTCATCCTTATGTTTCCATTTCCCACCATTCCACCTAATTCAATCAGCGTAAACTATGCGCCAGGCATTCTTGCCCTCTTGTATCCACTTTACCGGCCTTGTCTCATCATCAGTGTTGATCTTGTTACCAATGCTGCTCCCTGAGTCATCTATCAACCTTGTGTTTTGGTTCTTCATTCTAATTCCCATACGCGTCCGCGTTTTACCTTATATCGTGATGCCACAGAAGGCAAGCTGGAAAGACTGTTGCGTGTCTTCCAAGGATTCCGCGGCACATAGCATAAGAGGGTAGGCCTAAGGCTGGATAAAATAAACGCCGGTTGGAGGGGTTATAAACAGATTCTTTGGCGTCTCCCATGTCCTCGATCCCTACCCACAGGATAGAATATGGCTGCCCTTATATTTATAGCTTAGCGAAATCTAAATTTTATTTGATAAAATAACGGATTTTGAAACTAGCCTTCCTCTGGAACTGCCATAGAGTTTCTAGTTTACGCCCACCTCACAACCAGGTAATTGGTCTTTATATCCAAGTTTCTTAACGGCAATAGGCCTTTTAGCACTTTAACTATCCTCGCGTGTTTTATCTCGACCCTGTCTTTCAGGTATATGGTTTTGTGCTTTTGGATCGCTTTTTGCATGGCTTCTTTTCTGTCTTCGAACAGCCCGATGGCGAAGTTGCCGAAGCTACCGGTGAGCGGTCCGGAGAATTGAAAAGTGGCCAACAACGGCAGTTCGGCGTCGGCATTCATCATACCTTCTCTATCAATCGCAGCCCTGTCATCGAACTGCTTGTTATAAGTCCAATTTTCAAAGAAGGCCAAAATGTAATCGTTCTGAGGCCTCTGCACCGCAATGGTAAACCGCTTTATTATCCCCTTTTTCTTTAGGTTGAATACTTTATATCTCGCCGCGTCCTCGCTCATCCCGGTCAAACTTGCAAGTTCCCTGTAACTGATTCTTGAGTTATGATTTAATGTGCGCAGGATGCGTTTCTCTCCTTCGTCAACTTTGATCTCTTTCCCTATATCCTCAACAAAGCTGTCGTTGAACGGCACAAATCCGAAGCTCAGATACCCAATGGTTGAGGGTCTGACCACTGGCACAAAATCAGATAATCCTTCTATCATCTCGGTTTCTCTAATTATGTAATCAATGGGATTGCTTGCGGTGGCAATGATTGTAAGGTCAAAGTCCCCTTCGGTTATGTATACTTCATGAACGTATTTTTTGTCCTTGAAGATGCCTTCCAAAGCTGCAGCTCCGGGATTTTTGGATAACTTTACCATTAACACATGTCTTTCAAGTGTACCGAGCCTTGAGACGTCGATTTCCAGAGTGAACCGGATGTCGAGTTCGTCTGCCATCTGCTTTATGAGTTTGCTGATGGTTGTTCTGGAGCACCTCGCAACCTTGGCTAGTTCTGTGGTTGTCGCTCGTGCGTTCTCGCTCAGCGCCCTAAGCACCAGTTTTTCCCTTCGCCCGTAGTGCATACTTAGACTTCGTAACAGCATATAATAAATATTGCGTTTTCCGCAATAATTTCAAATAAAGTTAATACAATGCAATAGTTTAAATTCTTTTAATGCCGATGCCAAAATGAGGGGTAATTGTGGCTTTGCAGAAGGTTTCTTTTGTTAGAGCTAGCGAAGCTGACTGGAAGGAAGTGTTCAGGGTGGAGTTGGATCTGATGAGCAAAACATACGCATCTTTTCGAACTGAAAAGGAAGTACGGGATTCGTTCAAGAAAAGTAATGTCTTCTTGATAAAATCAGATGGAGAGCTGATCGGCACGACTTCTTACGACACTGGAGAAAAAGGAACTGCCTACCTCGTTAGTCTTGGGATCTTGCGTAAACATCAAGGACAGGGTTTTGGAAGAGAAGCGCTGGACTGGCTACTGGCTGAGGTAGTGAGAACGGGCCATAAGAAGGCTACACTAAGAGTTCACCCAAGCAATGAAAAGGCAAAACAAATGTATGAGAGGCGGGGCTTCAAGGCAGTTCGTCCTGAGGAAAATCCTTACGGTGATGGAGAACCACGATTATTCATGGAAAAGGATTTAACTAGATGAAAAAGCGAGCGTACCTTAAGGTAATGAGCCAATGAACTGCCGATCGATGCGCGAATAACTTAAATTCTTAGCTGATAGTAAACGATATCAAACGCTATCGAAAAAGAAGCGCACGTTGCGTGGGATGCTCGTTGCCTCCATCTGACCTAAAGTCGGGTGTATGTTCAGTACTGTTTATATATGAGAAACAACAAGTAATTTTGGTTGCTTAGGAACGGGGAAAGCGAGAAACGCTAAGCATAAAAGTTGGTGTCCACTCCCCCATCTCCAGCTTCCCAATGGTGTTCCCGCAGCACCCGTCATTTGAAAGAAAAAAGGTCGATTCTTTCGATGCCTTTTATTTTGTCATATGCGCGGTCGCTACTTACTATTTTTCCATCTCTGTTTATCGCTGTGGCGGCGTGATAGGCGTCAAAAGGACTCAGATTGTACTCTTCAATTAGAGCAGAAGCAGTCAGGCAAATATTCCTGCTTAAATCGACCCATTCCAAGTTGGTGGTGTTTAGGAGCGCATTTACTGCTTTTACGGTGTCGCCACCCCTCTTTTCATTCGATAGCCAGAAGATAACCTCTTGGACTACTGCGATGGAGGCATACGCACCTTTGATTTTGCCAGTCTCTATATCGGCCAGCAGACGTGAGGCCGAGGCTTTGAGTCTGTCTTTCTCTTTCATCACGGCTATGAAAGAGTCTGTTTCGATCAGCATTAAACGCCTCTCTTGTTTGCCTCTTCCGTAGCGGCGTAGCGTATCTTCTGCTTTATTTTTTGTACAGATTCTTTTGTTTTTATTTTAAGCGAAAGTAAGGTTTGTAGCGCACTTTTGGTGCGAGGTAACACAACTATGTGGTCTCCTAAATCAACATAAGTGACTATATCCCCTTCTTTTATGGAATACCTCCTTCTTATTTTTTGAGGCAGAGTAATCTGGCCTTGCCGCGTAACTTTACCTTCGTAATCCATGGCAATCACTACTATTTTATAGTGATGAATATTAATAAACCTTTGTTTATAGTAGTTAGCTTCCACAAAGCGCCTAGCTAAAGGATAGAGAATTGTATATCTCTGTATTGCTGCTTTCCAAACCAAACCAAAACAGGAATAGTCGTTGCCTCCACTTTCTAACTGCTTACCTCTTCTTCCCCAGACTTCCTATCGCGCCGCCTATCATCGAACAGGCCACGGTGGTAGCTATCAGAACCAAGGGCCCGAGGGTGTAGAACTTGGTGAAGAACTGGCCCACCCATCCAGAGAGCGGCCCTTCTGTGACCACGAATACCTGAGAAGGCATAAGGAAGAACGCCCACGTGAGGATTAGCGATCCTATCGCGCCCACGACGAAACCCGCGATTATCCCTTCTTTCCTGTAGCTGGTGTTAATGCCGGCCATGTAACCGGAGACCAGAGCGCCTACTACTGGCACCCACCCTAGAAACACTATCGCGACCAATCCAATCGCTGTCCCGAGTACTACTCCCCGCTCCATCAAGAGTATTATTACGCTCGATATTTATACAGATTTGCTTCTGTTCTTAAGTACACCAAGATGACTACTGCGTCCTTGATGCTATCGACCTGGCTTTCTTGAGCACGCCAACGAACATCCTCTCTGTGAGAGTGCCCGTGTTTGTGTTCCTTGGCGAGACGTGGTACGAGGTGAGTATCGTGTACCTGCCGGCCGTGTACTCTGCCCCGTGGCCGAAATCAGCAACCCTGCTTGTGTCGACTCCGAGCTGCGCGAGCGAGAACTCGAGCCACTTGTGGGCGAAGGCACCCAGCGGGACTATCACCCTTGCCTTCTTCAGCGCAAGCACCTCGTTCATCAGGAATGCGGAGACGCATCTCACAGCCTCTATCCTCTCGGGCTTGTTGTCGGGAGGGGCGCACTTCACAACAGCGGTCACGTAGAGATCCTTGAGCGTGAGCCCGTCGTCCCTGCTAACCGAGCGCGGTTGGTTGGAGAAGCCGGCCTTGTAGATCGCGTCGAAGAGAAAATCTCCGGAAGGGTCTCCGGTGAAGACCCTGCCGGTGCGGTTGCCCCCGTGCGCCGACGGCGCGAGGCCCACGATCAGCACCCTCGCGTTAATGTCGCCGAAGCCCAGGGCGGGTTTGTGCCAGTACTGCCAATCTGCAAACCGTTTCGCTGGCTTGACCGACTCCCTGTATCGCACGAGCCTGGGGCAGAGCCTGCAGGCTGCTATCTTGTCGTAAAGGATTGATTTCTGCACTGTCCTAATTGCTAGTCCGGCTATATATTGTTTAGCCTGACCTTCAGCTCCTCGCCGTTGAGGCGCGTCGTCAATAGCGGTATCTTCTCTATCTGGGCTATCTTTATAGCAAGCTTGTCCACCTGGTCCACGTTCTGTATCACGACGAGCTTTGGCTTTATCGGCGCGACGCGTATGACAACCATCGGCGACCTGCCCGTAGATACCTGGTCGAAGACGAAGGCGCGCTCCGTCGTCGTCCCGAAGAGCTTGGGGTACTCGGTCGGGCTGATCTCTAGTATGACCTTGAGGCTGTCCAGCAGCGTGTAGCCGAAGAGCTTGACCGTGTCAAGGAGTCCTGGATTTGCTGCTATCTTCGCCTCTATCAATCTTGAGAAGTCCATGCCGCTTATCGGCGTCGAGAAGTCCTTGATCATGTAGAAGCTGCCGGTCTGCTCCTTCGATGCGTTGAACTTCTCCAGGTTGCGCGTGACCTCGCTGCCCTTCTGCTCATCGAGCGTGAGAAGCGCCTTCACGAATCTCTTGATTATGCCTACGCCTGGACTGGCCCTCCTGTTGCCCTCGTAGTCGCTTATCGTGCTAGCCGAGATCTTCAGATATTTGGCCAGCTCGACCTGCGAGATGCCGAAGAGCTCGCGCCACTTCTTCATGGAGCTGCCCGCGCTCTCTGCCATTGCAATCTCTCCCCCGATTCTTTCCTCCAAGCTGTCCATGCAAGGAATTGGCCGATGAGGTTTAATAAGCTATGCGTCTAACTTGGGTTCGTCACTTCTCCCTAGCGCGAGGTGTACTCCCGTATAGTCCCGAAATAAGAGGTTTTTTAAAGCTTTGATACTTAGGTTAAGGCGGATGCTTTCATGCGAATGTTCACAGCAAGAGGCAAACGCACGCTCAAGATATGCGGCACGCTGTCGTCTGATGCCCTGGACATGCTGCCGGTATGCGAGTCGATTCCGCTTGTGCTGAGCCCTAGCGGATCAAGCTGCCCCGAGATCCTGTTCTCGAAAAACTTGGTCAGGCTGAAGGACGACTACGGCGGCTACTTCCCTGTGAACAAGGGACTGCTTGCTAAACTGTTCGACTAGTCTGCGGCTACGGTCTCTTTCTTCGACATCTTCCTGTAGAAGTTGTAGTCGTCGAAATGAAACGGCCACCTGCCTGCGATAACGTCCGTTAGCATAGCCTTCTCAATCTTCGGTGACTCCTCGGCAAGTATCGTCTTGATCAGGTCCGGTCCCCTCTCTGAAAGCTTTTCGCCGTTCTCGAAGGTGCAGACGTAGAGCAGGTCGTACGCCCCGACGGCATCGACCACGAGGGTGTAGTCGGAGGTTACCCCGCGAGTGCCCTCCTTCAGAAGCTCCTCCCCGAAATCAAGCATAAGCTTATCGTGATTCACGCCGGGGTTGAGATAGACGGCGTAGGCAAGGAAGATCCTTTTTGAAGGGTTCTGGGTCAGCGCAGAGAATCTTTTGATCACGCCCTCTGTCTTGAACTTCTTGAGCACGTAGATCACCCTCATCTGCGTTGTCTTTGACTTCTGAACTAGCTCCTTGAGCTTCATCCGGGAGTTGTCGTTGAGGGCGCAGAGCACCTTTTTCTCCGTGTCCGACAGCTTTTCGCTTGCCTCGATGAGCGCGTTCTTCACCGGGAAGAAGCCGATGACATTCTGGTCGGCAGTGGATGTCTTGAACGAGGGCGCATACTTTCTCAGCTCCATCCTGAGCTTCCACTGCCAGCTTACGAACTCCCTGGACGAGAGGCCTATGACGTAAAGCAGGAGATCGAAGTCCCCCTCAGCGAGGTATGCGTCCTGAACAAAGACATCTTTCTGGAGCCTCTGTTTCAGCAGCTCGACCGGCGGCCTCTCGCTGAATTTTATAGCTATTATCCGCCCTTCAGAGAAACCGAGCTTGTTGGTGTCGATCTCGATGGTATAGTTGAGCTTGTACTCCTCCTCCAGCCTCGAGAGCGTCTTGGATATGGTGTGATATGAGATATGCAGGCCCCTGCCCAGCTCCTTAAGCGATCTCCTTGAGTCCTTGTACATCTCTATCAGCAGCCTGTGCGGAAGCTCGTTCTCCACGTACTCCTTGCCTTCCCGAGCCGCCCTCATTTTAATCCCATAATTATAAAAATAACTTATGATTTCTTCTTAATCATCTAATATTTAATATTATTTTACCAATAAGTATTAATATGTGCTCCAGAATAACATATACACATGGGAAGGAGGATCAGGGCAGGCATATTCTGTATGCTTATTCTTTAGAGTTTACCACCCACCCAACCAAAACTCTATGCCCCCGCTCTTTCCCATACCACCCATCGAACAGTTAGCGCAAATTGTACTCGCACAAGAGACCCGATCAACCCCTCTTCTTCCTGCCTTGTTTCTCCAGCCTGTCGTACTCCTTGGCCGCATCCGCATCTATGGTCGCGACCTCGGTTGCCTTCTCCTTGGCCAAGAACGAGTATATCACGAAGCCCAGGCCGGCGACAAAGATTACGAACGAGACGGCAAGGTAGGCGAGAACGGAAGAGCCTCCTGACTGTATCTGTGCAAGCGATACAGGCAGGTATGAGACGCTCAGGTTTGCGGACGCTGCCCCAGGGTTGTAGAACATCGCGTAGTAGGTGCCCGGCGGCATCAGCGAGATGTTGAGCAGATACGCGGGAGCTGTAACATTAGGGTAGCCCGTGTATGGGAAAGCGCCGCTTCCGCTGTCCTCGTACACCTCGTACACGCCCCCTCCTTCGAGGGCGAGCGCCGCGGACCTTGCCGAGTAGTTTGACATCTGCGCGCCGCGTATTGCTCCGAACGCAGTAGCGTTGGCCACGTACAGGTCGACGTTGGCGCTGGAGTTGAACGTCACTATGACTATGCCAGACTGGTTGAGCGTCATCGCTATGCTGTCGAGCGACCCGGAGCCTACAGAGAGGGAGCGAGGGATCGGGGCGGGAAACGCGCCGGGAATCACCGAGCCCGGGGCGACAACGAATACGGCTATCGCCACGATGAGCAGCGCCAGGCCTATGTACAGGAATTTCTTCTTCAAGCGATCCAGTAGAGCACGCATCCAATGCTTAAATCTTTTTCCTCAACGCGGCGCATAAGATTATATAAATGGTCTAGTAGCAATAGTAGCAGTGATCAGTTGGTTGAACTCGTCAAGACCGGTATAGCTGGCCTCGACGCTATGTTTTTCGGCGGCATACCGGCGGGCAATCAGGTGGTTGTGGCCGGGGGCCCCGGCGCGGGCAAGACTCTTCTCTCGTTCGAGTATCTGTATAGCAACGCAAAGGCGGGGCGCACGTGCGTCTTCTTCGCCCTTGAGGAGACCCCGGAGCGCGTGCTGCAGAACGCGAAGGCAGCATTCTCCAACTTTAGCGACATAGACGACCTGGTGAAGAGCAAGAAGCTGATAATCGACGGGGAGGACCCGACAGCTGTGCTGCACGGCGGCGCTTCTGGAGACGGCTCCTCGCAGTACGAGTTCGGGAAGGTCGTATCTGACATAGAGTCGCTGATAATCAGCAGCGGGGCGAAGAACATAGTCATAGACTCGCTCTCCGTGCTTGACATGCTTGTCAACGATCCTACAGTGTACAGGCGATCGATGCTCGCCCTCGTGAACAACCTACGCAGGCTCGGGGTCACTGCGCTGCTCACGGCAGAGATGCCAACGCCGGAGAGGAGCAGGCTCAGGTTCAGGACCGAGTACTTCGTTTTCGACGACATAATAATCATGTACGAGAAGGGAGAGGCGGAGAAGCGAATGCTTGCGATGGAAGTGATAAAGAGCAGGGGCACGAAGCACAGCTTTGTGACCACGCCATACGAGATAACGGCAGACGGGTTCAACGTCCTATCTGCGGAGGAGATGGGCCTCTAGCAGCCAAAGCTGGTTTTGATGCAAGAGAGCACGGGCTCGGATCGCGCGAAGAGGTTCAGGACATACGCTATCATGACAGCAGCGCTGATAGTAATCGCGGCGCTCTCCTTCCTCCTCGTCCCGCAGGGCAACAGCCTCGGCTCGTGCGACAGGCTCGTATTCGCAAGCAGCAGGTACGCGTGCATAACCTCCCTGGCGCTCTCCCAGAATAACGTGAGCCTGTGCGGCTACGCCTCGGGCGCATATGCGGATTCCTGCTACTCGCAGGTGGCGCGGCAGACTGGCAATGAGAGCGCATGCGGCAGCATCTCGAACGGAACAACCCTTGGCCTGTGCGTGGCTGCGATAGCAAGCGCGAACGACGATTACCAAGGATGCGCCAGCGCCGGAGAGCCATACGCGTCTAGCTGCCAGGCGGACGTGGCAGTCAAGCTAGATAACGAGAGCCTGTGTACCGGCATAGGCAACTCCACCTACGCGACCGTCTGCGCCTCGGTGATCGGGATACGCAAGGCGCAGCTGACTGAGAACGCGAGCTACTGCGGGCTTGTGACCGCATCGATTGACAGGAACCTCACCAGCTACATAATACTCAACGCTAGCGCGGGCGCCTCCACGGCATCGGTGCAGGGCAGCTTCGCGCTCGGCTCGCTGCCGTTCCAGCAGAACGCGACATACACGGCCAGGGACTACTGCTACATCTCGCTCGCCGCAGAGACTGCAAACGGAACGCTGTGCGGGAAGGTCACCGCGGGCGCGGCGACCGATGCGTGCATAAGCCAGGCGACTGCAGCAGCAAACTACACCGCGAGCGGCAACGAGAGCCTTTCCTCCCTGCTCTCGTCGTGCGCCTCAACGGGGGCATACGCGCAGCAGTGCCAAGAGTCTGTGATACTCTCGCAGGCTATAAACACGATGAACGCGACGCTCTGCTCCCAGCTCGCGTCAGGCCAGGCGGACGCGTGCTACACGCTGCTGGCCAGCACATACGCAAACTCCTCCTACTGCGGCTACATCTCCAACGCGGGCGAGAGGAGCAACTGCACAGCAGGTTCGTGAGTGGTCGCGTGAAGGGACTTGTATCATGCGTAAGGCGCAGGGGCGACGCCGATTCTACCGATTACTTCATAGTAGTGAACGACAACGGGATAAGGACGCGCTCGCTGCACAGCAAGCTCAACCTGAATGCCGGAGAGCTGGCTGAGCTGAGCATAGCAGATGGCTACGTTGGCATGTTCCAGCAGACCGATGACAAGAAGGAGAGGGAAGCGATCGACAAGGCCATAGAGGCCAGCGCCTCGGCGATGATCAAGGGTGGGGCGTACGAGAAGGGAGTGGCGGCGCTCGACAAGATTACCGCCAAGATGCTGCCAAAGCTCCAAGAGGCTATGCGGCTTCTCGCCAGGAAGCTCACGATAGGGGCTCCGATAGTCATAAGGTTCCACAACGACATCGACGGATCCAGCGGCGCCTACGCGCTCCACAAGGCGATCGCGTCCGCAGCCGAGACAAGCGAACACATGGCTTACAAGCCAAACATAATGTGGCGCATGCACGGCTCCGTCTCCTATTCCAGGGAGGACGCGACGGGCGACGTGCTCAACTGCAACAACTTCGAGTGCATGGAGAAGCCGCTGCTCGTAATCCTGGACTTCGGGACAGCAGAGGAGAGCAACGCAGGCATAGAGATAGCGAGGGACAGGTTCGACATAATCTGGCTGGACCACCATCCTGTTATCGAGGGCTTTGGGGGCAAGGAGCTCGCCCATTACATAAATCCCTGGCAGTTCGGAGGCGACTCCAACTACACGGCCGGCTTCCTCACGTGCGCGTTCGCCAAGACGCTCGCGGATATCGACGTCAACGAGATGGCAGAAGCGTCGCTAATAGGCGACTACAGCGAGTACTCAAAGCCAGGAGCGGGCAGCAGGAGGCTGGCCGCGCTGCTCGACCTGCTCACGAGCGATACGCGCGTGATAGCCGGGGCGAAGGGCAACCTCACCCCAGAAGAGATAGACACCGTTGTCAAGGACAAGGCCAAGAGCGACGAGCTGATAGCATATGCGGAGAACAGGGTGAGCGAGATGCTCGACCTTGCGATAACCTCGGTCAAGGTCTACAGGGCAGCGAAGGTCCAGATATACGTGCTCGATTTCGAGGGCGTGAGGGGCGACGGGCAGGAGCGCTATCCGCTGCCCGGCAGGTTCGCCTCGAGGCTTCTGGGAAGGATAGAGGAGCTGAACAACTCGCCGGCGATACTGCTGCTGCATTTCGGCAGCTTCGTCTCGACGCGAATGAGCAAGAAGCTGATAGGCAGGGTGGAGCTGCTGAAGATACTCGAGGAGGTGCACTCCGACTACTCGAACTACGTCGATTCGACCGGAGGCCACAGCAACGCCGCGAGCATAAAATTGAAGGGAGACGAGATGAAGAAGGCGGTCATAGGCTCTGTGGTAGAGAAGCTGAAGGAGGCTCTGGGCTAGACCCCGTGGAACCAGAAGCCCTTCTCGTCCTTCTTCTTGGCCTTGTCCTTCTTCAGTACCTTGTCGATGAGCGAAACCTTCTTCTCCTCCTCTTCCTTGATCGCGTTTATGTCTATGCCGAGTTCCTCGGCCAGCTCCGGATGCTCGAGCACGTATGACTTCTGGAAGGTGTGGAACTTGTCGAGCTTGGCCTTGTCGTACTGCTGCTTGTGCGTCTCGTACTCGGCCTTCATGCCGTTCCTCCACTCCTCGAGCGTGTACCCATAGGGCGGGTGCTCCCTTATGCTGGGCGGGTTGTACTGGTACTTGTATATTTCGTTGTAGTAGTCGACGTCGCGCTGCTGCATCTGCTTCTGGTCCACGTTCACGCCCTCCTTCGCCAGGAACTCTATCAGCTGCTGCAGGCTCATCTTCTCCTTCCTGTTGTCGGCGCCTTCGGGATTGAACGTTATCTTTATCCTCCTTGCGACGAACTCCACCTTAGCGAACAGTATGGAGTCTTTGAGCATGAGCCTGTACTGCAGGCGCGCCGCGTGCTCCGTGTCGCGCAGGTCCTCCTTGCTCACGCCCGAGAAGATCACCTCCCTGACGGTGTGGTATGGAACGTAGAACCTCTTGCCGTTCTCCTCAACGTATTCGTCATAGCTCTTCGTGTCAGCCTTCTCCTTGGCGAGCTCCTGCTGATACGTGTGTATCTCTGCATCACCGCGCTTGTCCATTCAGATCACTTGCTTGCTTGTTTGCTTGCTTTTTAGCAGTCGCAGCTTGCTCCGGATTCGTGCCCGCCGCAGGCGCAGTCTGACCTGCCGCACTCGCACGTCTCACCCTTCGCCTCGTGCGTTACCGCGGAAGCGGGAAGCGTGACCTCCTGCGAGCCCCTGTTGGTCTCCACCACTGCTATCTTGGGCGCGATCCCGGCCTTCGCCGCCTGGATCTTCGCGGCCTCTGCGGCATTGACTGGAAGCGTGAAGAAGTTGGTTGCCTGCTGGTACAGTTTCTGGTACTCGGGCGTTGCCTCTATGGCCTTTATGTCCCTCTTGTACTTGTCAGCGGCATAGTTCCACGACGGGTGCGTCGCCTCCCAGTCCTTGCTGGGTATGGCGTACTGCCTCTGCACCTTGTCCCTGTACACCTCCGGGAAGACGTTGAACGTGCAGAACGGGAGCACACGCCCGTCGGGCATCGAGTAGTGTATGTCGCACTTCTCTACACGCTTGATGTCGTACGTGTACTCGTCCTGGAAGTGCATCATGCCCAGGAACAGGCTCTTCATCTGGAACATGCCGACGCTCGCGAAGTCGTGCTTCATCAGCACGCTCATGAACAGCTTTGCGAAGTTTACGCTCTTGGGCTGCTTCTCCTTGTCTATGAACTTGCCCATCTGCGTCAGCGCCTTGAGCGCCAGCAGCCTGCGCTGCAGCTTGCTCTTGCCCTGCATCTCGTTGACCGTCTCCTGCAGGTGCTCCAGGAGCCCGGCAGCGTCGACGAACCTTGTGAGCGGTATTATCTTGTTGTCCTTGTCGAGGAAGATGTAGCTTCCCGCGCCGCAGGCGAAGTGTATCGAGAGGTCGTACTTGTACTCGCCGCTGAGCGCCTCTATGAACCTGTTGATTCCGCCGACATACGGCACTGAGAACCAGTCCTCCTTTGTTATGACACCGCCGGTCTGCTCCTCTATCTGCTTGATAGCTCCGGGTATAGTGATGCGCTGCTTCTCCCTCAGCCTCGCAGGCATCCTGCCGACGAGCGAGACTGGCTGGAAGTTCACAGCCCTTATTATGTCAACGTTGTTGAGCGCGAAGTTTATGATATTGCCGAGCTCGTGGTCGTTTATAGTGCGTATGACCGTTGGGACGAGCACTATGCTCAGGTTCGCCTTCCTCGCGGCCGCGAGCGTGGCGGGAACCTCCCAGTGGTTCTTCGGATTCGCTCTCTTGCTGACGCCGTCGAAACTCATGTACAGCGTGCTCACGCCGGCGTGCCTCAGCCTGACCATCTGCTCCGGATGGAGGCCCAGGTTTATGCCAGTTGTGTTGAGCTGTATCTGGTCGAAGCCTGCCTCCTTCGCCATCGTGACTATCTGCGGCAGGTCCTCACGCATGGTGGGCTCGCCGCCTGTTATCTGGAGCGCGTTCGCCGGTATGGGCTTCTGGTTCCTCAGCTTCACGAACATCTTGTTCAGCTCCTGGGTCGAGGGCTCGTATACGGGCTCGCCCTCCTTGGCGTAGAAGAAGCAGTACCAGCACGAGAGGTGGCACCTGTTCGTTATGACCACGTTCACGAGGCCGCTGTGGCTCTTGTGCCTCAGGCACATGGCGCAGTCGAACGGGCAGTTCTCTCCCTTGTTGATCACGTCGGGGTTGTCAAAACCTCTGCCGTAGTAATTGTAATTCCTCATTCGCATGTACATGTCGTAGTCTTCCCAGTACTTCTCTATGGTCCAGCCGTCGTCGGGGCAGTGCTTTCTGATCATGACGTTGTCGCCGTCCTTGTAGATTATGCCGTCTATGATGAGCTTGCATTCCGGGCAGACGGTCTTGGTCTTGTCTATCACGGGCATGCCCTCTATCTCCTCCATCGTCCTGTGATAAGGAGCGTGGAGAGCGTCCACGGGCGCGCCTGTCGCCGCGTTGACAACCGTGTTCGTCTTCTCGTCTATCTGGAGTATGTCAGAGGGTCTAGATGCGCTACTTATTCCCAATCAAAACACCGTTATTACTCTGTTATGAACATAAGATATTTAAGTTTATTCCAGTCCATCCGCATGGAAGCGTTCGTTCATCATCGAAGCCTGCGCTTATCCGCGAGTTTCGGCACGGAGAGCTCAATTCCGAAGAGCACGGCGCTCCTCTCGAACATCTGCCTGTCGACGAAGAACATGAAGCTGTTGTCCATCTCGAGCCATCCGGCGAGATCTCCAGGCTTCATATCCTTGTTCTTGATTGCCTCCCTAAGGCCAACGTAGTCCCTTGTCCTTATTCCACCGTGCGCAATCCTCTTGATTACGGTCCTCATCTCCTTCTCTATCAGCTTGTTGCAGATGTAGAACACATCCCCCTCTTCCAGCTTAAGGACTCCGGCTATCAGCTCTTTCCGCGTTCCGTAGTCCCGCATCTTGCCGAGCGATTCCGGAATCGCGCCCCACTCATACTCAGCGGCACCCATGTAATCGAACGCGAATATTTTGCTGAGCTTAGTGTATGCCTTCTTGTTCAGGCCCCCGTGCTCGAGGCCCGCTCCGAAAGTGAAGGGATTGTCTATCACTTTCTCGCGCGGTATCTCCAGCCTCTGTATCAGCCGGGTCTGGTTCATGGCGCTCTCCCTCTTAAGCGCGCTCAGCTGCGCTTGCTCAACCTCGGATTTGGCTCTCTCTACCTCTTTTGCCATGCTACCTCCTTCCTCTGCGGTCCTGCCATCTCGGCCTGCCCTGCTGCCGGCCCTGCGGCCTCTGCTGCCTTCCCGGGCTCGGGCTCCACTGCGACGGCTTCCTAGGCAGCTTCTCCTTCTCCCTTATCTTCACAAGGCTCCTGTCTATCTGCTCGCGCAGCTCCTTGCCTATGAACCTCTTCGAGATCGCGTCTGCCCTGGCGGCTATGCTCAGCTTCGTAGCGAAGAGCCTGGCTATGCGCCCGCGGCTGCGCCTGTCCGCCTCTGTCACCTCCTTCAGCTTGAAGAGCACGCCGTACTTGGGCGGCTTGCTGCCCGAGCGCAGGTGCCTGAAGAGCGCCTTCTCTGCGCCGAGAAGCTGCAGCGTTCCCGAGGGCATCATCGCCAGCTTGGTTAGCGAGCCTGCGCGGCTCAGCAGCTCCGCCGCGAGCTTGTAGTCGACAAGATACGAGACGTTTGGCATCAGCTTCGGCACGTTCTCCTTCAGGTAAGCGTCGATCTCCTTCTCCGTGCGCAGCAGCTCCAGCTCCGCGCCGGCTATGGCTTTCAACGCTGCGAACTCCCCCTGCTCCGGCTCGCCGCCTATGCTGTTCTTTATCCATGTGAGCAGATCCTTGCTCCCGTCGCCGAAGATCTCCGCGAGCTGCTGCTCGGTAGCCTGCTTCTTGTTCGCCCCGGCGCTGAGCACGAACCTCGTGTACTTCTCCGGGCTGCCTATCGTGAGTTCCGGGAAGTATATGCCGTACCACTCCTCCACGCGCTCGTGCAGGAGGTTGCGCGTCTTCTCTATCTCGTTGTATGCGTTTATCGCCTGGGCTATGGAGTGCTCGCCTGTGGAGTAGGCCTTGCTGACCGCCTGCTTCGCTAAGCCGAGTAGCCTCCTCCTCTTCTCCTCCGCAGTCTCAGCCAAAAAAGCCCCGAATCAATTGGCAGCTTAGACTATAAATATGTTGCACAGGCTCCGTTCTAGGAACCCTGCACTATGTCGTTGGCGCCCGTGATGGACTCGTGGGCCACTGTCGTGTTCCTGAGCACTATGAGGTTGTCGTTGCCGCTTGCAGTTAGGTTGCTTATCCTGCTGTTGATGAACGTGACCATGTTGTACGTGCCCGTTATTGTCAGCACTACGTTGCTGCCGAACATAGTCACGTTGTTGTTATTGCCCGCTATCTTCAGCGTCGCGGTGCTGTTGAACACTGCTAGGTCGTTGTGGCCGCCGGTAGAGGAGATGTTGATGAAGACGTTCGCCAGGGTGAAGAGCCCGGCCGTGTTGCCCTGCCCGCTCACCGATACTGTCTTCGTAGACGAGGAGAGCGTGTAGCAGTTCGCGTTCGTGTTGCCCGATATCTTGTAGCTGTTTCCTGTGTAGTTGCTCGCGTTTAGCGCGACAGCGTCTGTGCCTGTCTGGTTCGCGTAGGTTACGTTCACGAGCGCGGCGCAGTAGTCAGCGAGAGTGGATGCTGTGACGCTGAGCGACGTTGAGCCGGGACCCGAGTATGAGATTGCTGGCTTGGTTCCGGAGTGCGGGCTTATGCTGACAGAAGCCAGGAAGAGCCCGTACCCGAGCAGGTCGAAGCTCACGTTGATCGCTACGTTCCCGTTGGGCTCCCTGAAAGGCTTCGAGAAGACGAGGCCGACGCGCTCTGCGCCGTTACTGACTGAGGTGGTGTACCTCCCAACGTACGTCTCTTGGATAGCGCCCCCGTTGCAGTCGCCCCCGTTCATGGAGCAGTAGCCCACGCTGGCCGTAAGGTTCCCCGATGCTGCGGATCCGGGCTTCTGCAACGCGCTCATCCTTGCGAAGCAGACGAAAGTCTCGCCGGGGCTTATCCTGCCCGTGGTGCACTGCGGCGCGACCCTCTGGCCAGATACAAGAAGGCTCATGCTTATCCCGTTTATCGCGTACTCCCGCGAGTTGCTTCCGAGAAAAGCGAGAAGGCTCGATGACGAGTTTGAGACTATGGCTATGTCCTGGCAGCTTATTCCTAGGTCGAAGCTGCAGCTCGTGGGAACAAGGTTTGCAGCGCCAGATCCCAACCCAAGCAGCGCGTACCCCGCTGCGACTGCTATACCCAGGGCAACCACGAACGCCATCAGGTACTCCAACGACGCTTGGGCCCTGAGACCCTCAAGCGTATCCCCCACCCAACCTAACCGAACGCCTTAATACTGATTTTGCATTTCCACGTATTTAAAGGTTGATATAAAACGCGGAAGCGGAAGCCTGTTGCGCTCGGCGCGCCTGTATCAGATTAATAATACCGTTGAGTAATGTAATTGGTTCCATGGCGTCGAAGGCGGAGAGCAAGGCTGGCGACATAGCGGCGAGAAGGGGCATCTACTTCCAGGCCTTCGGCATATACGACGGCGTGGCCGGATTCTACGACTACGGTCCCATAGGCGTGAGGATCAAGAGGAAGTTCGAAGAGGCATGGCGCTCCCTCTTCGTGAACAGGACAGGCGCGCTAGAGATAGAGAGCACGAACATAGTGCCCGAGCCGGTGCTCAGGGCCAGCGGACACCTCTCTGCTTTTACGGACCCGATGGTCGCCTGCAGCATATGCAAGACCCCGTACAGGGCCGACAAGCTCCTGGAAGAGTACTACGAGAAGAGGGGGATGGGCGCAGAGGCTGCGAAGGTCAAGAAGATGAGCATGGAGCAGATGGAAAAGAAGCTTGAGGAGCACGCGATAAAGTGCGAGCGCTGCGGCAACAAGCTCGGCAAGGTCGAGAAGTTCAACATGACATTCAGGACGCAGATAGGCCCTACCGCCGGGGGGAACGCCGCGTACCTCAGGCCCGAGACAGCGCAGAGCATCTTCGTCGATTTCATACACCTGTACAAGACCTACGGATTCAAGCTTCCTGTAGGCATAGCGCAGGTAGGCAGGGCCTACAGGAACGAGATAAGCCCGAGGCAGCAGCTCGTGAGGCTGCGCGAGCTCACCCAGATGGACCTCGAGCTCTTCATCGATCCCGAAGAGGACCCGAGCGAGATACTGGGGTTCGACACGCGGAGCGTGCTGCGCGAGAAGGTGAACTTCGTCGCAAAGGGCAGCGAAGACGAGAGGAGCGAGAGCATTGACGAGCTTCTGAAGCGCGGCTCGCTGCCGAACAAGTACATGGCATTTCTGATCTACCTTCAGGAGAAGCTTATGCAGGAGCTTGGAATAGACAAGAGGCTGTACAGGTTCAGGGAGCTTGAGAAGGAGGAGCTGCCGCACTACTCCAAGGGCAACGTCGACCTGGAGATGAAGACCTCATACGGCTACATAGAGCTCTCGGGATGCGCGTCGCGTTCCGACTGGGACCTGGCGCAGCACTCGAAGGAATCGGGCAAGGAGCTCTCCATAACTACCGAGAGCGGTAAGAAGGTGGTGCCGCACGTGGTCGAGCTGACCGTAGGCGGCGACAGGCCCGTATTCGCCATACTCGATAACAGCGTCGTCGACGATGACGGCAGGGGCTGGAAGTGGCTGAAGCTGAGCGAGAGGATAGCGCCCTACAGGTATGGGGTGTTCCCGCTGCAGAAGGACGAGAAGCTGATAGCGAAGGCCAGGGAGATGTTCAGGCTGCTACAGGAGAAGGGCACAGACTGCTACTACTCGGAGACGGCGAGCATAGGCAAGCGCTACGCGCGCGCAGACGAGATAGGCGTGCCGTACTGCATAACCATAGACTACACCACGCTCGAGGATGACACGGTGACGATAAGGAGCAGGGACACGACCAAGCAGACCAGGAAGCTTATCGGAGAGATTTGATGCAGAGGGTGCGCGTAGCTGATTTCGACATCACGCACACGATAGAGAGCGGGCAGCCGCTCACCTTCTTCGGGGACGAGCGCAAAGACGGCAAGGGCATAGCGTACGCGCACGGGGGGAGCATGATAGAGGTGGAGCAGAGGGGCGGAGCGCTGCGGTACAGGGCATACGGGAAGATAGGGGCCGGGGCTCTCAGGAAGGAGGTGGCGTCGAGGTTCGGGCTCGCGGACAGCATGAGAGAGGTATACGGCGGCATAGCCACCGACGCTTTCATGAGGAAGGCGATAGCCAGGTATAGGGGCATGCGCATAACGAGGAACGATCCGTGGGAGGCTACCCTTTGCTTTGTCATCTCCCAGTTCAACAACGTGAAGCGCATCAGGGGGATAGTGAAGAGGCTGATATCGAGCTACGGGGAGGAGCACGCCTTCTCTGCGGGCGCGGCTCTGCTGAGTTTCAGGAGCTTCCCGACCCCGGAGTCGCTGGCCGAAATAAGCACAGAGGACCTCATGCGCCACGGCGCTGGATTCCGGGCCAGGTACATACG
>JAKASF010000008.1 GCA_021828295.1 Microcaldota archaeon | reverse complement strand
TAATTGCTCCGCAACGCAAGGAGTATAAAAGCAGGTTGCGCGAAGAGGTTTTCAGATACTACTCCGAAGGCTCAGCTCCTCGTTGTGCTGGTTGCGGAGAGACAAGAATTTCGCTGCTAACTTTAGACCATATCCACAATGATGGAGCTTCCGAACGACGGAAACTGAAGAGGAAAGGAGGGATTGAGTTTTACATCTGGCTCAAGAAGAATTCTTTCCCAGCAGGGTATCAAGTGCTTTGTTACAACTGTAACTGGATTAGAAGGTATAATAGTTCTGATACCGTTCGATCAAGGTACAGTAGAAACATCAAAGTCGATCTGCTATCGCACTATGCTAAGAGAAATGGTGAGATTTCGTGCGCAATCTGCGGCGAGAACCGGATGGAAGTCCTAACCATAGATCACATTAACGGTGGCGGGCATCGAGAACAACAAAGAGTAGGCATGAAAGGAACTGAGTACTACAGATTTCTTGCGAAAAGCGGTTACCCGTTAGGATTTAGAGTTTTGTGCATGAACTGCAACGTTTCTAGTGCCAGGCGCAACGATGGCGTTATAGCCGTCAGTACAGTGTATTAGAATGATAGTAAAGAACATAGCTCTTCTTGGCCACAAAGACCATGGGAAATCAACACTAATCGGAAACATGCTTATGCTTACTGGGGCAGCGACAAAGGTAAGGATAAAGGAGGCTGAGGCGTACAGCAAGAGACTGCATAAAGACTTTGAGCCCGCATTCATCCTTGATAGTTTCGCGGAAGAAAGACTCAACGAGATGACCATAGACACTACAAGAGCCGAAATAAAGTACAGGGACCTCGCCTTCGCATTCATCGATGTACCCGGCCATGAAGAGCTGATAAAGAACATGATCAGCGGCGCGAGCTACGGAGAAGTAGCGCTTCTTCTCGTATCTGTGAAGAAAGACGAAGGCATACGGGACCAGACGAAGAGACACCTCTTTATCTCCAGAATGCTAGGAATAGACAGGCTGATTGTTGCTGTGAACAAGATGGACACAGCGGGCTACGACGAGGAAACATTCGAACTAGTAAAACGCGAGCTCAGCAAGTTCATATTCAAAATTGGATTTAACAAGGCAAATGTCAGCTTTGTGCCGGTATCTGCATACAAGGGTGACAACCTAGTAAAGAAGAGCCCGAAGATGAAATGGTACAAGGGCACGCCGCTGATAGACAGTATATATCATGCAGCGAAGAGCGAAGGCAGAAAGCAGGAGAAAGGCCTTAGGATAATAACTCAAGGGACGATACCGGGGGATGCCGGGGAGCACGTGGTTGGTAGGATAGTGAGCGGAAGCCTGAAAACAGGCGAACGTGTCAGTGTGCTGCCGCAGGGAGTAGTGGCAAAAGTAAGGGGAATAGTGGTAAAGGGGAAGAGGGTAAAGAGCGCGAAGGTGGGCGAGAATGTTGCGCTCCGGCTTGACCGAAATCTGGGATACGAGATGAGGGGCACTGTCATAACAGATCCCGCGCATAAACCAAAGGTGACAGATGAGGTGCAGCTCAGGATATTCGTTACCGGCAGGTTCGGAAAGAAAACATTCGCAAAGTTCAATGGCATAGATGTCCCATGCAAAAGCGTGAACGTCAGGCGCGACATAGATGTGACCACAGGTGAAAGTAGTGCATCGAAGAAGGCTAAATTACTCGGAGCTGTAGAAGCGGATGTGAAGCTTGCGAGGAAGGTGCCTGTGGAGAACTACGATGTCACCAGAGAGCTCGGGAGGTTCGTGCTTTACAGCGATGGCAAGTTTGCGGGGATAGGCACAGTTAGCTAGCCGAAGCGCCTCTTTGTAGTCTTCTCGTACGACGCAAGCCTCTTCTTGTCTATTCCCGGGATCTGCGATATCTGCGCCGGCACGCCGAAGCTCTCAGCCATGACCTGTCTGCTGAAGAGCTGCCCAAATGCGTACCTGTCCTCCTCCAGCACCGCAGATATGAACCTTCTTACATTGACAAGCGAGGCGTAGCCGCTGACTTTTGACGAGTCGAACCCGTGCGGAAGCATAACCGCCATAGGAACCTTGACAACCTCGTCGTGCAGAACGGCCCCGTGCCCGATGAATTCGTGCTCTCCAAACTCCTGGCCGTGGTCGCTAGTAAGAATTATGAGCTGATCCCCGCCGTATCTCTCTACGAGCTCTTTGACTATCTGGTATGCGTAATCATACGACTTGGCGGATGCCTTGGCGTAGAGCCTCTTCCAGAGGCTTATCGTCGAGCCGCTGGGCTGCCTCTTCAGGAATGGCGTGACCCAGCTCATCGCGTTCCTCTTCGACTCGGTGTAGGGATCGTGGGCCTCCATCAGGTTGACGAACAGGAAGGACGGCCTCTTCGGCTTCATGCTCTTCACGCTCTTTACTATGTTCTTCCCGCCTTTCTCTATCGGCCAGCTGTAGAGCAACTTCGCCTTGAGCTTCTTCAGCGCCGCCATCGGGGTCAGCGCCAGCCCGCTCGCGGCCGTCTCGAAGAAGAGGTTTGGATCCTCTTTCAGCATCGCCGACGATATCTTCAGCAGGTCATTCCCGTACTCGTTCCTGTACTTTGCTATGAGCGGCTTGAGACTGCCTGCCACTTCTACGACGCTGCCCCACATGTCAGTGAAATAGGACTCTTCTGTGAATGAGTCGAACTCGTCGAAACCGTATATAGGATGAACGTAGGGGTTTGCAGAGATGGCGTAGGTCTTGTAGCCCTGTTCCTTGAGGTCGCTCACGAAGGTCTTGTGCCTCAGCTTTATCTGCTGTATGTCCAGCGCCTTTATCCTCTTGGTCTCGTGGGCTCCATGCTCGCTGGGATACATGCCAGTGAACAGCGATGCGTGTGACGGCAGCGTCCACGGCGATGGAGCGACGCATCTACCGAGCGACACGAAGTCGCCAAGTTGCGCCAGCGCCTTGCCTCTGGAGCGCGCTAGCCTCGAGAAGGCGTCGAGCCTCATCGTGTCCATGACGATTATCGTTATGTTAGGACTTCCGCTCATGTTTCCATCGATAAATGGACTCGTTCGTTTTTAAGCGTTCTCTATGCGAAGACGATGCTCGCATATGCTACCACGGAATCATAGTCGTTGGTGGTGTCTCCGGATGTCGCGTACTTGAGGAGCATGCCAGATTTCGCGCCCATGCGCCTTGCGATTATCGCGGCAACTGTTATGGGCCCGTAGCCGCAGGCGGTGTCGTTGTTCTTCTTTATCAGCTCGTGGAAGCCCTCTGGATCCAGCTTGAGAGCAGCGTCGATCGCCGGGGCGTCCTTCTTCTTCGCCACCACTGCAGACTCGTAGTGGTTGAAGTCGGAGCTGGCTATCACGGCTATGTTTCTCTTCTTTTTCTTCGCAGCGGCCATTATGGCCTGGCTGAGGGCAACGCTGGCCTCGTACGACTGGTCACCCATGCAGATGAATACGCAGTTTATCTCGCCTATCGCCTTCTGCAGGAATGGGAGCTGCACCTCCACCGAGTGCTCGAACGCATGCGCTATCTCGTCCGCATACATGTCCGGCATCTCGGCTATGAGCTGCGATAGCTCCTTGTCGTTCTTCACTATGCCCAGCGGCGTCTGCCAATCCTCCTGTGAGATGGCTATCGGCCTTCCGTAGCCCGTGTGGTTGGGCCCAATTATCACGATCGTGTCGAACTTCTTCTTCGCATGCGCCTGCTGCAGCGCGGCGTAGGTATAGGCGGCGATGCCTCCGGAGTAGGCATAGGCTGCGTGCGGGGCTACGAACGCCTTGCACTCGGACATCGCGCCGACCTCTGCCTTCCGCAGCTGCTTGTCTATCAGCGCCTCTAGCTCCCTCGAATCTGCGGGATAGAAAGTGCCAGTAACTGCAGGCTTCCTTGCCACTGAAATCCTTTTATTACTTGGAATAGAGTATTTTTTACATACTATGCAAGACGCGAGATACGCGCAGCTCGTCCTCAGGCGGCTGTCCAAACGGTACGGATACAACATACACACGCAGCTGGCGCACAGGAACATGACCCACCTCTTCGTGGCCGTGCTCCTGTCCCCGCAGTCCACCGACGTTCAGACCAACAGGACAACGGAGAAGCTCTTCAGGAGGTTCAGGACTTTCAGGGACTACGCAGACGCAGACCCCAAGACGCTCAGGCGCTACCTGAAGGGCATGAACTACTACAAGACCAAGGCGAAGCACCTCAGGGAGTCGTCCAAGATGATGATCGAGAGGTTCCACGGCACTGTTCCCAGGACCCTTGCAGAGATGATGGAGCTGCCCGGAGTCGGCAGGAAGGTGGCGAACGTGGTGCTGAACGAGGGCTACGGGATAGACGAGGGCATAGCTATAGACACGCACGCCGGCAGGGTCGCGCGGCGCATGGGCTTCGCTAGGAGCAAGGACCCTCACAAGATCGAGATGGCGTTGCTCAAGACGTACCCGCAGAAGGACTGGGGCAGGGTCTCGAACACGTTCATAGAGTTGGGCAGAGACACATGCAAGGCGCGCAAGAAGGAGTGCTACCGCTGCGTCCTCAAGGACATCTGCCCGAGCAGCGATGTGCGACAGAACACGAACTAGAACTTCTTCGACTGCTTTACAAGTTCCACGATGAGGTTCCTCGTATCGGCCAGTTCCTTTACTCCTATGCACTCATCGGTAGAGTGTGCATGCTTGCCTCCTTTGGAGAGACCAAGCACATCGTAGCCTCTTGCCGCAAGCGCACTTGCCTGTATAGTGCCGCGTATCGTTTTCAGGGTGAACCGAAGTCCAGCTGAGGCCGCGGCGGCCTTCGACAGCGAGACTATCCTTCCTTTTTCAGGCACGTTGAGCGGAGCGTCGTATGACTCTCTCCTTAGCTTGTAAGTGCAGCCGGTAATCATGCAGGCATGCTGCGCTGCCTTCTCCAGGGCTTTAAAGTCTTTTTCCATATCGGTCTTTTTGTAAGCACGCAACTCCCCGGTAAGGACAGCTTTGCCGGGGATTATGTTGTTCGCCTTGCCGCCTGATATCTTGCCTATGTTCAACGTGCTCCCCGACGCTCCCCTGCCCAGCTTAAGTTGCGCCACCATTATTGCTGCTGCTTTTATTGCGTTGCGCCCGCCTTCAGGATCAGCGGCAGCGTGAGATTCCTTTCCTTTTATCTCTAGCTCGAACGCGAGGTTTCCAAGCGCTTTGTTGATGAACAGGCCGGGAGGATTTGAGCCGTCAACGTCGAATGCATAGTCAACATTCTCGGTAACGCCAAGATAATTGGCGCCCATGATCCCCGCCTCCTCCCTCACCGAGAAAGCGCAGGTAATGCTTGGCAGCTTGTCCAATGATCTAATCGCCTTAATCGCGCCTAGCAGCGCCGCAACGCCGGCCTTGTCGTCGGAGCCAAGTATTGTCTCGCCGTCGCTCCTTATGACGTTCCCCTTGATCACCGGCTTTATGCGTCTTTTTCCGTCTTCTACAGTGTCTACGTGGGCCATGAACAACAATGAGGGCTTTCCACTGCCCAGCTTTGCTATAAGGTTGCCGCTGTCGCTGCCCACCTTGCTTCCCGCATCATCGAAATGCGATGCTATACCCAGCTTGCTCAGGCGGCTCTTGACGTAGTTCAGCACTTCGCGTTCTTTGCCGCTTGGCGAAGGAATAGAGACAAGCTTGCAGAACAGCTCGACAAGTTCTTTGTCCATCGTCTCGCCCAGATATCTGGCTGGAAATACTTAATAACAGCCACGCCTCAGCTTCTAAGCAGCTTCTCGTTTATATCCTTCTTAGCGGCAACAAAGATCTTCCATTCTTGGTCCCCTCCTATCGAGAAAAGCTCTTTTGGTGCCTCGGGTTTTGGTATTGTTTTGAAACCGAGCGAATCGAGTATGCCAGAGCCTGAACTTTCCTTGTTTTTCAGCACCACAATAGTCACATCGGGGTTTTCGACAAGCAGCTTCTGTATTCTTACCTTGGTGAGCTTGGTGTACACCCCGTGGCCTCTGAATTCGCTCTTCACAACGCTGGCCCTGAGCTCTGCCCATCCGCTTTCCGGCCAGATGTCTATGGCGCTATGGCCGATTATCTGATCGTTTACGCTCGCTACGAAGGAGTTGCCTTTGCCTATCCACTTGGTGAGCTCGTTTGCGTTTATCTCTAGAACGGCTCCGCTACCTTTCGCTTCGGCGTCGACAAGCTCTAGTATTTTCGGGATGTCATAGCCTGTGGAGCGTGCTACGACTGCTGCCGCCTCCTTCTCGTTGGCTCCTTTCAGATTTTTCACGTTCTCCATGGGGATGCTATGAATTTCCGAACATATTAATTTTGAGCCTCAAAATGTACGAATTTATATAATTTTGTATCAAATAGAACAATATGACGGTTTCAAATGCGGTAAGGCTCTACCTGAAGAACAGACCGTATATGATAGAGGCGCTGGAGACAGGGATAGCTAACGTCAGCTCTGTGGCTCGCGTGGTCCAGCGCAAGCTCGGTACAGGAAGCCACGCCGCTGTAAAGGCGGCGATAAGGAGATACGCAGGCGAGCTAAGGGAGAGGAGAGCGAGCATAGAGCTGCGAGCGCTGCCGGTGCTAAAGGACAACAGGATCACGCTGCTGGACGGGATAAGCGTCATTGTATCCAAGATGAAGCTTGAGATAGAGAACGATGCGGAGGTCAAGGCGGGACCCTACTTCGTGTATCTCACCCGCAAGCCGCTGGAATCCGCTCACGCTGAATGGGAAGGGGGAATAGTGAAGGTGAACGAGAACTGCTCTGCGATAATCATCTCTTCGGGAGAAAAGCTCGAGAACGTGCCAGGAGTCGTGGCTTTCCTCACATCGGTGCTGGCCGAGAACGAGATAAACATAGTGGAGTTCATCTCCTGCTACACCGAGACCATAATCGCTGTGCGCAGGGAGGACGCGCTCCGAACCTACCAGCTCCTTTCCGAGATCACGCACGCAGGCGGAGGAGGAGGCAAAGCCTAATAAGTATCGGGTTCTCATAAAATCAAAAATAATCAGCGGTAGCAGAATGAACGAGGGGATGGAGGCGATAGGCAGGGTGCAGGGAGCCGAGGCGCAGGCAAAGGAGATAGTGGCCAAAGCCGAGGCGAACGCTAAGCGGTTTATCGAAGAGGCGAACGCTAAATCTGCTGAAATCATGCAGGACGCAGAGAGGGCTGCAGAGGAGAGAAGGAAGACGATGCTCGGCGATGCTGCGGCAAGGATGGAAAAGGAGATGGCTAAGAGGCAGAAGGAGACCGATGCTGAGGCTGGCGCGCTTGCGAAGACGAAGATAGGCATGCGCACACTTGAGAGCGTCGCGAAGAGGGCTGCAGAACTTATACTTGGTGCCTAGAGTGTTCCGCACTGAAAGAATGCAGAAAGTGAGGGTACTGGGACTCGAGAGCCAGAGACCAAGGGTAGTGAAGGAGCTTCACAGGCTCGGGGTAATAGAGATAAGGAAGAGCAAGCTCGAGATTCCGGATGACTCCCCGGAAGAGGTGCTGCCATCCATATCAGAGCTTGTTGTCCGCTATACTTCTGCGCTCAGCGTGCTGGCGGACTACAGGAAGAAGCCGAAAGCTGAGGGGCGCAGGGAGAGGATCGCGCAGCCAAAGACCGCGGCGCTCCTCGCGCTGGCAAAGAAGGTAGTGGCGGTAAACGAAACGCTCTCTCTAGATGAGAGGAAGACGGAGATAGAGAACGAGATAGCAAGGGTAGAGGCAGAGGCGGAGACCGCGGCCCTTTTCCTAGGTTCGGGGGTCGACTTCTCCAAGCTGCACAGCGACGTGATGGCGTTCTCGGCATATACGATAGGCAGGAAGGCACGCAAGGACGCTGGCAGAGAGCTTGACAGGCTCTCGGAGAACTGCGAGATAATAAGGAAGGAGACAAAACAGGGTCTCGCGGTGCTTATCGCATACGACAATGAGGATGCGAAGGCAACGGATGCGCTGGAGCATACGAACGGGGTAAGGAAGATAGACGTATCAGCGGCAGAATTCGATTCCGACGCAGAGGGCGTCTTAAGGAAGTTAACGGCATCGAAGGCCAGGCTGGAGAAGGAGAGGAAGGACACGGTGGCAAGGCTGGAGAAGCTGGCGCGCGAGGACTACATGCACGTAGAGAGCGTGCTCGAACTGCTCTCCGTAGAGGCCGAGAGAGCGAGCGCGAGCATCAGCTTCAAGAGGACGGAATCTGCTTTTGTGCTTGAGGGATGGGTCCAGAAGCGGAGATTCGGGCAGCTAGAGCTGGGCCTCGACAGGGTCACGCACGGCGCGTTCTCGATCGAGGAGATGGAGGCGGACGAGCTAGCGCCAACGCTGGTAGCAAGACCCTCTTTCCTCAAGCCTTTCGACAACCTGATGGAGTTCTTCTCGCTGCCCAGAAGCGACGAGATAGACCCGACGTGGATCTTCATACTCTTCTTCCCTGTGTTCTACGGGCTCATGGTCTCCGACGTCGGCTACGGCATCGCTTCCCTGGCTCTCGCGTGGCTCATAGACAAGCGCACGGAGCCTGACAGCCTGATGAACAGCGTGGCCAGGGTGTGGGAGATATGCGCGCTTGCCATAATCTTCTTCGGGTTGCTGTCCAACCAGTACTTCGGGTTCCAGCTTAACCAGTACCTCATCCCCGGCTTCGTGGGCTTCGACTGGCTCAAGAACACGCCTGCGGTGCTCGCCATCACGATAGTCTTCGGGATAGTGCAGGTGATGATAGGCCTGCTGTTCGGGTTCTTCAACAGCAAAGCGCACGGGCACATGAAGCTCGCGGTGGCAAGGCTGACGTCGATGGTTGTGATCGCGGCGGGCACGATAGCTGTAAGCGGGGCCTTCTTCGGGCTCTTCGGCGCCACGGTCACTGAGGCTGCAGCAGGCATAAGCATAGCCGCGCTGGTGGCAACCGTGGCGCTCAGCGGCATAGAGGCCGCGGAGATGATGAGCCTTGTCTCGCACCCGCTGAGCTATGCGAGGATCATGGGTTTCGGGCTTGCAAGCGTCATACTCGCGCTGCTGATAGACAAGACCTTCACGCCGTCGCTCTCCGCGGGCATACTCCCCTTCCTGCTGTTCTCGGTAATCTTTATATTGCTGCATTTCGTTAACATGATCCTGGGAGTCTTCGAGGGAATAGTTCAGGGTGCTAGGCTCAACTTCGTTGAGTTCTTCTCCAAGTTCTACACCGGAGGTGGAATAAAGTTCAAGCCCTTCTTTTACAGAAGGCGTTATACTAAAGAGGCTTAATCATGGCGATAGGAATAGAGGCCGCTGTTGCGGCCGTAGGAGCTGGCATCGCGATACTGGGCGGTGCGATAGGAACGGGAATAGCGCAGTCTGCGATCGGTGGCGCTGGGCTTGGGCTGATAGCAGAGAAGCCCGAGGAGCTGGGCAAGGCACTTCTTTTCCTCGTGCTGCCAGAGACCATACTGATCTTTGGATTCGTAGTGGCCATCCTGATAATGCTCGCCGCTGGCATCATTTAGGTGACGCATGCCGCTGGACAGGTTGGAGAAGCGCATACTCGAGGACGCGTGGAGCAGAGCCGATGCCATAGAAGACGAGGCCAAGAGGGAGGCGGCGAGGATACTGGCTACTGCGCGCGCGCAGGCCAGGGAGAAGGGCTCCGCATCGGAGAGATCGGCAAAGGAGGAGATAAGGAGGATCGAGGCCGAGCAAGAGGAGGGCATGGAGCTGCAGGAACGCGGCGCTCTTCTGGACGCCAGGGACAAGGCGATGGAGGTTGCGCTGGCCAGGCTGAGGAAGCTGGTGGTGAAGCGGGTGAAGAAGGAGGGCTACAAGAGACTGGTGGAGCGCGCGATCGGAGAGGCCAGCGCGATAGCGCCTGAGGAGGAGCTGACCCTCGTGATAGGCAGGAACGAGGCCCGGTTCGCAAAGGGCTTTGGCGGCAGGATAAAGTACGGGAGCGTGGGCAATGGAGTGGAGCTGCGTAACCAGAACGGCAGCGTGCGCATCACAGCCACGATAGACGGCCTGTTCGAGGAGAACAGGCAGGAGATTGAGACAATGCTACTCCGTGAGGCGTTCCCGAAGCGCAGACGCCGCGCGGGCGGCAAGAGGGGTAGATGATATGCCAGGGCTCAAGGCAGCTATGAAGTACGCATACTCGAATACGAGAGTCAAGGCGATGGAGTCGAAGCTGGTGAAGAAAGAGACGCTCGAACGCATGCTCGCCGCGAAGGAGCAGGAGAGCATAGCCGCGATGCTGCTCCAGACAGAGTACAAGTCAGAGGTGGAGAAGCTCGGGGGCGTAAAGGCCATGGGCACGCTCATAGACTTCGCGCTCAGCAGGAATCTGGGCAGGGAGACGAGCAAGCTCATCTCCATAGCCCCGAAGGACCAGCGGGCCATAATGATCGCGATAGCTGGCGAGTGGGACATAAGCAACATCAAGATACTGCTCGAGGCGATAGCCTCGAAGAAGTCCTACGATGACATATCCAGGTACGTGATAGACACCAAGTACACCGGGCTGGCGATATCTAAGGAGGTGATGGCGCTGAAGGGGGTCGACGAGGCGATATCGTGGATGTCTGGCCACACGCCCTACTCGGCCATGCTTGCCAGCGCCCAGGAAGCCTACAGGCGCTCGCACAGCGCGCTGGATGCAGGAGAGGCCCTCGAGCGCGAGTACTACATCAGGCTCGGCGGCACGATACAGAAGCTATCGATAATAGACAAGGAGGCCGCAGCCCTGATAAGGAGCAGGATAGACATGAGGAACATGCTGGTGCTCCTCGAGGCCAAGAAGCACGGCACAGACTATGCGAACGCATCGGCGAGGCTCCTGCCCAACGGGACGATGCAGATGCACGCAATGGAGAAACTCTTCAAGGATTCGAAGAACGTGGAGGGCCTGGCCGAGTCGGCGAAGGTCTTCGACCTGAAGGGAGCCGCGGCGGAATACGGAGCGGGAAAGACGAAACCGCTGATGGTCTTCGAGATCTCGATGCTGAACGAGATATTCAGGAAGGCGCTGCGCGGAGTGAGGCACAGCGTGCTCTCTTTCGGGGCGCTGGTCGCGTTTCTCTACCTCAAGGAGGTGGAGGTGTTCACGATAAGGATACTGATCAAGGGAAGAAGCTACGGACTCAGCGATGCTGAGATAAAAGGCATGATATCATGGCTCAAGTGATGCCGCAGAAGAAGATAGTGGTGCTTGGCGGAGAGGTACTGCCGCTTGGCATGAAGCTCGCTGGAGTAAAGGAAAGCTACACCGTAGAGGCAGGCGGAGAGGCCGAGAGGAAGATGCTCGATCTGCTTGACAGGGAAGACGTCGGCATAATAGTGGTCACCGAGGGGATAGCCAGGTCGATAGCCGACAGGAGGATACGCTACAGGATGGAGAACTCGCTCGACCCGCTGGTCATATCAGTTGCGGGGTACAATGAGAAGATGGCATCGGAGGATACGCTCAGGCGGCTCATAATGAGGGCCGTGGGAATAGACATAGTGCCAAATGGCGCTGCCAAGTCATAAGTGATTTTTTGGGAAGCATAGAGAGAATATCTGGGCCGCTCGTGGTCGCTAAGGACATGTTCGGGGCGAGCATGTATGATGTGGTGAGGGTAGGCAAAGCCAAGCTCATAGGCGAGATAATCAAGCTTGACGGGGAGAAGGCGATAATACAGGTATACGAGGACACCAGCGGGGTCAGGCCCGGCGAGAAGGTTGTGTCGACGGAGCAGCAGCTCTCTGTTGAGCTGGGCCCAGGCATACTCTCGCAGGTGTTCGACGGCGTCCAGCGCCCGCTCGCGCTGATAAAGGCCAAGTCAGGCACGTTCATCAAGAGGGGAAGCGAGGTAAACTCGGTGGACAGGAGGAAGAAGTGGCAGTTCTACGCCGACAAGAAAGCCGCAAAAGGAACACGAGTGAGCGAGGGCGCAGTACTCGGGTACGTGGAGGAGACGCCGCTCATAAAGCACTACATAATGGTCCCGCAGGGGGTAACGGGCAGGATACAGAGCATAAAATCAGGACGATTCAGCGTCGAAGAGACGATAGCGGTGGTGAAGACAGGAAAGGGATTGGCGAAGATAAGCATGCTCCAGAAGAGGCCGGTGAGACAGGCAGCCCGATATGCAGAAAAGATAGCCGCTGAGATTCCTCTGATCACAGGCCAGAGAGCTATAGACACGCTTTTCCCGGTTGCAAAGGGCGGCACGGCAGGCATACCGGGGCCGTTTGGATCGGGGAAAACCGTGGAACAGCAAAATCTTGCGAAGTATTCTGATGCAAACATAGTAGTATACGTGGGCTGTGGAGAGAGGGGCAACGAGATGACAGACGTGCTGACCGAGTTCCCAGAGCTCAAGGATCCGGCCACAGGCAGGCCGCTCATGGAGCGCACCGTTCTTATCGCGAACACCAGCAACATGCCAGTAGCAGCCAGAGAGGCCAGCATCTACACCGGCATAACGATTGCAGAGTACTTCAGGGACATGGGATACAGCGTGGCGCTCATGGCCGACTCGACATCGAGATGGGCCGAAGCTATGCGAGAGATATCGACGAGACTGGAGGAGATGCCCGGCGAGGAGGGCTACCCAGCGTATCTGCCGAAGAGGCTCGCAGAGTTCTACGAAAGGGCCGGAAGGGTCAAGACCCTGGGCGGAGACGTGGGCTCGGTGACAGTCGTGGGAGCGGTATCGCCCCCGGGCGGCGACCTCTCCGAGCCGGTATCGCAGGGAACGCTCAGGGTGATCAAGACGTTCTGGGCGCTCGACGCAGCGCTAGCGAGCTCGAGGCACTTCCCGGCCATAAACTGGCTCACCAGCTACTCCCTGTACACGGGGGCGCTGCAGAAATGGTACGAGGAGAACATAGGCGAAAGCTTCACCGTGAACAGGAACAAGGCACAGGCGCTCCTGCAGAAGGAGGCGGAGCTCAAGGACATAGTGCAGCTCGTCGGGGAGGATGCGCTGCCTGACAACGAGCGCGTGCTACTCGCGGTAGGAAGGATGCTGAGGGAAGGCTTCCTTAGGCAATCGGCGTTCGACCCAGTGGACGCGTTCACGAGCCTGAAGAAGCAGAACCTGATGCTCGGCGCAATGCTTCACTTCGGAGATGAGGCCGAGGAAGCTGCAGCAAAGGGGGTCAGCGCGGAGAACTCCATGAACCTAGAAGTGGTCAAGAGCATCTCGAGGATGAAGGAGATACCGGAGGAGAAGATAGAAGAGGAGAGCAAGAAGATAAACGACCAGATAGACTCGCAGTTCAAGAAGCTGGTAGCGGAGCACGGTATGGAGGAGAGGGTGAAGGCATGAGGTTCGAGACCGAGTATAGAACCATAGGCAAAGTATCTGGGCCGCTGCTTGTGGTAAAGGCCGTGAAGAACGCAGGCTACGGGGAGATAACCAGAATAAAGCTTGAGAACGGAGAGGAGAGGCTTGGGCAGGTCATAGAGAGCGCGGACACCTATGCAGTGGTCCAGGTCTTCGGACCCACGAGCGGCATAAACGTAAAGTCGACGAGCGTTAGCTTCACTGGGGAGACCTTCAAACTCGGAGTGGGGGAGGAGATGCTCGGCAGGGTATTCGACGGCCAGGGCAGGCCCAAGGACACCAAGGCAGCGTTCGCAGTCGAGAAGGAACTGGACATAAACGGCGAGCCCATGAACCCCACGGCAAGACGCATGCCAAGCGATTTCATACAGACAGGCGTGTCTTCCATAGACGGGCTCATGACGCTTGTGAGGGGGCAGAAGCTGCCCATATTCTCTGGAGCGGGGCTGCCGCACAACAGGCTAGCCGCGCAGATAGCGAGGCAGGCGAAGGTCGTCGGCAGGAACGAGAGCTTCGCTGTTGTGTTCGCGGGCATAGGCATAACCTACGACGATGCGGCGTTCTTCATAGATAACTTCAGGAAGACGGGCGCGCTCAAGAGGACTGTAGCGTTCATGAACCTGGCCGACGATCCTAGCATAGAGCGAATACTCACGCCTAGGCTTGCGCTCACTACGGCCGAATTCCTTGCCTATGAGAAGGGCATGCACGTGCTGGTCATACTCACAGACATGACTAATTATTGCGAGGCTCTCAGGGAGATGGCGAGCGCCAGGGAGGAGGTGCCTGGAAGGCGAGGATATCCCGGCTACATGTACACAGACCTCGCAAGCATATACGAGCGCGCGGGAATCGCTGAGGGCAAGAAAGGCAGCATAACCCAGTTGAATATAGTCACCATGCCGGGCGACGATATAACGCATCCCATTCCCGACCTCACTGGCTACATAACCGAGGGTCAGATCTTCCTGAGCAGGGAGCTGAACAACAAGGGGCTCTACCCGCCTGTGAACCCGCTGGGTTCCCTATCGAGGTTGATGAACAACGGCATAGGCGAGGGCAAGACGCGAGAGGATCACAGAGGGGTAGCGGACCAGCTCTACGGGGCATACGCCAGGGCCCAGGAGTCGAGGAACCTGAGCGCGATAATAGGAGTGGAGGCGCTGAGCGAAGTGGACAAGACGTATCTGAAGTTCGGCGACGAGTTCGAGAAGAAGTTCCTCGCGCAGGACGAATACGAGGACAGGACGATAGAGAAGACGCTCAACGTAGGATGGGAGCTGCTTTCGGAACTTCCTGAGAGCGAGCTGACGAGGATAAAGAGGGAGCACATAGGCAAGTACCACGCTAAGCACAAGGAAGAGAAGGGAGGAAAGGAAGCGGAGGAGATGCAAGGGGAGAAAAAAGCAGAAGCGAAAGGCAAGAAAAAGAAGCAGGCAAGACACGCAAAGAAGGGTAAGTAATGGCGGTAAACCCAACGAGGATGAACCTGATAAACGTCAGGAAGAGCGCCAAGCTCGCGGCGAAGGGGCACGACCTTCTCAAGAGGAAGCGAGAGGCGCTGGTGCTCGAGTTCTTCTCCATGCTCAAGGAGTCGAGCAGCGACAGGGAGAGACTATACCAGATGCTCCAGGCAGCGTACAAGACCACCGTGCTGGCGTCTACGTTCGCTGGGGACTTCGAGCTCGAGCAGGCCAGCCTGTACGTCACAGACACGTCAGAGGTGAAGATAGGGGTGAAGAACGTCATGGGCGTCAAGATACCTGAGATACAAGACGTGGAGAAGCAGCAGAAACCGCAGGCATTCTTCCAGACCAGCACAGCCGTAAGCGACGTTAGCGATGCATTCGCGGGAGTTAAGGAGACGATCATAGACACGGCCAAGAGGGAGCAGAGCCTGAGGAGGCTCATCCTCGAGATAGACCGAGTTAAGAGGAGGGTCAATGCCCTCGAGTACATACTGCTGCCGAAACTGAAGAAAGAGGGCGCGTACATCTCATTCAGGCTCGAGGAGATGGAGCGAGACATGTTCTCGGCGCTGAAGCACGTGAAGAAGAAGCTTGAAAGGCAGAATGCATGACCAATGCCTGCCTGTTTAGCGGGGGCAAGGACTCGACGCTCGCTCTCCACAAGGCCATGGAGCTGGGCGCGAAGATAGACCTGCTTATAACGATGAGGAGCGCGAACAGGGAGAGCTACATGTTCCACTACCCTAACATAGAGCTCACGCGCCTGCAGGCAGAGGCGCTTGGCATGAGGCACGTTTTTGAGGAGACCGAGGGCAGGAAGGAGGAGGAGCTGCAGGACCTGCGAAACGCTTTCGAGAAGAACGATGTGAAACTGCTCGTGACCGGCGCCACTTTCAGCAAGTACCAGGCCGACAGGATAAACGGCATATGCAAGGAGATGGGCATAGAGCACGTCGCGCCGCTCTGGCACATAGACCCGCTGGAAGAGCTTGAGGAGATCGCGAACAGATACAACGCGATACTCACATCTGTCTCTGCCGAGGGGCTGAGCACGTCGCTGCTGGGCAAGAGAATAGACAAGGAAATGATAGAGCGGTTAAAGGAGGCGAACAGAAAGCATGGCGTAAACCTCGTGTTCGAGGGCGGCGAGGCCGAGACCTTTGTGCTCGATGCTCCGCTCTTTAAGAGGAGGATAGAGGTGGAGAAGGCGCGCGTGGAGAGGAACGGGGAGAATGGGATGTTCGTGATAGAGAGCGCAAGGCTTGCCGCTAAGTAATTTAAGCCTTGCAAAAGAAGTAGGTTCGATGGGATTCCTGTCTGAGAGGAGCAGATTCGCAATAAATCCGCTGGAGGAAGATGACGCCATAGCCGAAGCCCTGGAGAGGAAGGGAAAGGAGATAATAAAGCTCAACAGGGGCGACCCCGCGGTCTACTTTCCTACGCCGCAGTACATAAAGGAGGCCTACATCGAGGCGATAAGGGAGAGCAAGACGCACTACACCGAGACGCGCGGGGCGAAAGAGCTCGTGGATGCTGTGATGGGCCGCTACAGGCGCTTGTACGGCCTGGACCTGAACGAGGATGACGTAGTGGTGACGGCTGGCGTGTCGGAGGCCCTCTACATGCTTAACTCTGCGCTGATCGACAGGAATGACCGCGCAATCGTGTTCAAGCCCTACTACACGCAGTACATTCCGTACATCGGGCTTGCCGGGGGCAGGGAGTACCTGCTCGACTACAAGGAGAACGAGGGTTGGGGCATAGACATAGACGAGCTCGACAGGCACGTTAGGAGGCTGAAGCACAAAGCGAGGGTGAAGTATGTGCTCCTCACGAACCCGAACAATCCCACTGGCACTGTGCTGAGCAGGAAGACGCTTGAAGGCATAGTCGATCTGGCGAACGAGCACAAGCTGTTGCTGATCAGCGACGAGATCTATGATGAGATAGTATACAACGGCGCCAGGTTCACAAGCATAGCGCAGGTGGCGAAGGGAGTGCCGTACGTGATACTCAACGGTGCCTCGAAGAACTTCGACGCCACGGGATTCAGGATAGGCTTCGCGGTGGTGCCTGGTAGGGATGCGCTCTCTAAGGAGCTGAAGGCAAAGCTAGCTGACTTCGCATCGGTGAGGGTATCGGCCAACGCTCCAGCGCAGTATGCGCTAGCGGAAGGGTTGAACAACGTTGTCGAGCACAACAGGGCCATACGCTACATGGTCGGCGAGATAGAAGACAGGGTGAACTTCGCGGTTAAGCTGCTGAACGAGAACACGAGCCTGAGCACTGTAAGACCCAGAGGCGCGTACTACATCTTCCCGAAGATTGACCTGAAGGGCTTGCACTTCAAGAGCGACAAGGAGTTCGTGGATTCGCTGCTCAAGAGCCGGTACGTGCAGATCACACGCGGCTCGGGATTCGGCACGCCGGGCCACATCAGAATTGTCTCCCTGCCGCCCAAAGAAACGCTCGGAGAAGCGATAACAAAGCTTAATGAGTTCTGCAGGAGAAAGAGATAGCGCGGAGGCATAGTCTAGTGGTAGGACGTCAGCTTTACACGCTGAAGGTCTGGGTTCGATTCCCTGTGCCTCCACACTTGCTTGGCGACCAGCAGGCTATATGAACGAATCGAGCCTCGTGGCGAGCTGCTCGCACTCCTTCTGAACCTGTTCCTTCTCGTCATCCGAATCCCACGCGGCATACACGGCGAACTCGGAAGGAACAAGGTGCTGGGTTTCCGCAGGAGCGAGCTTATTCGCCGCGGCTTCTGGCAGGCTCTCGACGAACAGCCATATCTTGCTCGTCATCTCTACCGCATCGGGGACCTTCTTTGCCCTCCTGTTCGAGAACCAGAGCAGTATAACGAGCTCGCCAAGTCCCGACAGGAGCAGGGCATAAAGCGAAAAGATAGCGAGAAACAGGCCCGCTGCCACCAGGCCTATTCCGATAAGGAGGGTCCGGTTGTATCTGGAAGGCTTCCTGATGCGCTTTCTCATGCCCATCAACGGCGAAACCATGCGAACGTTCCTGCTCGCCATGCCTCTGGCAACCTTCTCCTGGGCTTCGGTGTCGATCAGATACCCCAGCTTGGCTACATCGCTGACAAGATTCTTGAAAAACTTTTGGGGATTGGAGGTCTTTATCGTCCTCTTCAGGAATGCGTCCTTCTGGGCTAGCTCGGTCTCTGAAAACTTGCGGAGCCTGGTAGAAAGCGCAAAAAGACTGTCTTCCATGATAAGATATTGCCTGCAAGGCTTAAAAGGCATGCATAGGACGCGTTGGGAGTGCGCTCAGCTGGCGGGCAGCTTTCCCTCAGCCACCAGCTTTTGCGCCTGCTCCAGCTCCTTCTGCGTGTTGACAGCGAGCCACGAATCCGGGGGTATGGAGATTGAGTAGATCTTGTGCTGCGCGGCCATCTCGGGCAGCACCACGTTCTCGAACTCCACCGGTCCGGGCTTGTCCATGTCGATGAGCCTGTCGAAGTAGTCGTACGAGCCTGGATCGAACACCTGCATGCCTGTAGATGTTCGCATTGGAACGAGGGGCTTCTCCTCGAATCTGGTCACGATTCCGTTGCTGTCTATGTGCACTATGCCGAACGGGGACCTATACGCCTCTGTCACCACTATGCTGGAGAGCGTACCCAGTTTTTTCGAGGCAGCAACATGTTTCTCGACAACTGCGCTTGGCAGCCTACTGTCGAAGAACAGGTCGTCGGGCCACGCCATTATCGATCTCATATTCTTGTCTATCTTGCCCTCCAGTAATGCGTGCTTCACAGCCTTGCCCTTCGCTATCCCCTGTGCGTAGTCGTAAGCTTTGGTTATCCTCGCGCCTTTGAGATCCGAATGGTCCATGTGCTCTGTTATCTGCGTATCCTTGTAGCCGAGCAGCACTACGAACTCCTTGAATCCGCAGCCCATGAACATGCCTATGCACCTGTCGAGCAGAGTGGATCCGCCTACCTTGACAAGTGCCTTGGGGATGCTGAGCCCCATGCGTTTCGCCTCGCCGCCTACAGCTATGACTACCTGCGTTTTCTCAGCTTCAGAGCCCATGCCTAGCTAACTCCGAGCAACCTTTTTAAATTAGCGTCTAGTACTCTTGAGCATGACGGACAAGAAATTCATTGCGGAATCTGTGGGAGCGGGGATTGTAATAACGCTCATCTCCTACTTCTACAACGGCACGCCATCCGGGCTCGTGGGCGCGGTATGGTACGGCTTCCCGCTGACCTGGATAAGGTATCTGGTGGTGGGCCCGCAGTACAGCCCCTGGGCTTTGGACGCTGTCGGACTTATAGCAGACATAGTGATATGGAGCGTCGTAGCTGCGATAGTGCTGTTCATTGCCATGAAGTACGGGAAGCACAAGTAGCCGCTAGCCGCATTCGGCCTTGAATATATACGCGTGGTCGTACGAGGACGAGAAGTTCTGCACATCAACGAAGTCAGGGGAAGCGCCAAATGCGGAGTAGTTCGGCTGGGCGCACCACTGCGGAGCGAACTCCGATAGGTTCATCAGCAGCAGGTAGCTTACATTGTAGCTCTCTACGAATGAGCAGTTGGGACTGGATAGGAAGGCGCTCTCGCGTTGTGCCGTGACGTACGGATTCTGCTGGTATATGCCCACGAGCGAGACGTAATCCACGTCTTCCAGGACTGCATGCCTGTGGGCCAGCGCCGAGATCCCGCCGAACACTGTACCGTAGCAGTTGTTGACAAACACGGCGTTCTGCGGCGTGTTGTTGAGTATCCATGCGGTGGCGTTGAGCTCGATGCTCGGCGCCAGCGGATAGCCCGACGAGAAGAGCATGTCCTGCTCGGGCAGAAAGCCGCTTAGCGTGACTATGAAGAAGAGGATCACGACAGCGGCCTGGAACGCCCTGCCGCGTTTCGCCATCCTGGCAAGCAATTCTGTCGCACTCACCGCCATGAAGAACAGGAAGTAGAGGGCTATCTTGTTCGAATCGCCGAAACTCGGCTGTACGCGCATTATGTTGATGAAGATGAGGGCGAGGAACGCTGGCGCGAAGAGCACAAGATCCTTCCTGAAGAAGTACAGGCCGATCAGGCCAAGGGCGAGGATCGCTCCCATCGTTGCAAACCAGAACTCTATGTGGACGAGCAGCAGCGAAGGTATGCTGGCACCCTGCGAGTACCAGAGAGGGTCTGCCAGTTCGGACATGAAGAATGTCGATGACAGGCTGCCGCCATGTATGTAAAGCAGCAGCGGAGACGCGACCGCGACAGCAACGACGCCAAGCGGCAGCCAGCGCCCCGTGAAGACGCGGACAAAGCCGCGCCCGCTCCTGTACAGGGAGTAGAAGAAGCCGACAAGGGCGAAGAGGAAGACGAATATCATCGAGAACGGGTGCACCAGCGGCATAAGGCCTACCAACAACCCAGCGAAAGCGAACTCGCTAACCGAGAGCTTGGCTGCAGGTTCGCTCCCGCGCGCATCGCGCTTCTTGAAGAATGCAATGTAGATGAAGAGGAGCAGTATCAGCGTGTACGGGAAGCCGAGCACGTAGTCGTGCTGGGGCGCGAAGTTGCTGATCAGGGGATCTGAGAAATTGAATATGGGCAGCTCGAAGAGGCACCTCCAGCCACACTGCGCCGCGTTCTGCACTATGGCGTTGGAGAAGAAGGGAAGGCTGATGCCCGTAACGTACAGTACGACGGCATTGAACCAGAGGCTGCAGAAGAGGAAGAGGACAAAGCCGCCCACTGCGGCGTACCTGCGCCTGGTGAACACGTAGATCAGGTAGATGGACAGCATTACCAGGGAGTAGTAGAGCGGTATGTTCGTCATATAAAGGCTGTTCACAGGCCCTATGCCTGTATACGAGAGCATGGAGGTGAAGAAGTCTGTTATGAAGGGGAAGACGTTGGTCACGTTGGGCGTGTAGAGCAGCGTTGGAGGGAACGGCGTGTACACCACCGAGTTCCCTACAGACATATGGAAGAGGAAATCGGTGCCGTAGTTGTCGCCGCCGAAGATGCCGCCAGCGCCCTGGTTTACGCCCTTTATCTGCAGGACCAGAAGGAGGAAGACGACTGTGAATACGAGTATGTAGTACTGCCTGTTCGCCCTGTACTGCTTCCCGATGAGCCCGATGCTGAACATGTCCCTGTTCTTGGCCCTTGTATAGAGGAAGTAGGAGAGGATGAGCAGCAAAATCGAGGTGATTAGCATGAGATAGCTGCTGAACGCGCCGGAGAGGGCGTCCATGGCGAGGGTCAGATACGATGCTACAACGAAGCCTATAGGAAAGGCGAAGGCGTACATGACTAGATGCTCGTCGGTCAGCTTGCGAAGGAAGTAATTGGATATCGTTACGCCGGCGATGATGCTTGAAACGTAGAAGAGCAGCCCGATGAGCAGAAGCATGGTATCCTCAGATATCTCCCACTGTTAAGATTATAAACTTGAAGAAACGCAACCTATAAGTGCATTTAAGACGGTTTTAGTGCATACTTGATAAATCACTTGCGATTCGAAATCCTTGAGAGGGGATGGCTTAATGAAGGGACTTATCCTGGCTAGCGGATACGGCACGAGATTAGCGCCGCTTACAGCGAGCGGCAACAAGCACCTGCTGCCAATCGCGAATAAACCCATGGTCCTGTACGGACTAGAAGCGCTGAAGCACGCTGGTATAGAAGATATTGGAGTGGTGATAGGACCATTCGGCGAGGGAATAGAGCGGCTTCTAGGCGATGGCGCTTCTCACTCAGTAAGAATCACTTACATAAAACAGCCCAACCCAAGGGGCATAGCCGAAGCCATAGGAATGGCGGAAAAATTTATAGGCAGGTCCCCTTTCGTCGTCTACCTGGGAGACAATATATTGAGCGAAGGGATAGCACCGATAGTTGCCGCCGGCAGCGCAGAAGGCGTAGGCTGCGTCGTAGGAGTGAGTAAATCCCCAGACCCATCTAGGTTCGGGGTCGTAACGCTGCATGGAGACACTGTAACAGATATAGAAGAAAAACCGGCCAGACCTAAAAGCAACATGGTGCTTACCGGGATACTTCTCTTCAAACCTGATGTGTTTGATGTGATTAAACGGCTTCGGCCTTCCGCAAGAGGCGAACTTGAGCTCGTTGATGCGATCAGGGGCATTGCCGACAAGGGATTGAAAGTAAAGGCTGTTAGCTTCGATGGCTGGTGGAGAGACGCGGGTTCGAAGGAGGATATGCTCGATACGAACAGGCTTATCTTGGAAACTATCAAGAATCGAATAGACGGCAAGGTGGAGCGGGGAGCGAAAGTGGGGCGTCCGGTAGTGATCGGGAAAGGGTCGATTATAAGAAGAGGGGCGGAGGTTAAGGCATTTACTATAATTGGCAACGGGTGTGAAATAGGCAACGATGCGGTAGTTGGAAGCTTTGCTTCCATAGGAGATGGCACGAAGATTCTCGGTGCTGATGTGTCCTCTTCGATCGTAATGCGGAATGTAGTTATAGGAGGCAGATTGTTACTGACAAACAGCATTGTAGGAGACATGGCCGAGATGCGCGGCAGTAGCAAAGGCAAGCGTAAGAGAGTAGAGCTCGTGCTGGGCCAGCAGAGCAGGCTGAAACTATAAGCGGAGTGGCATGCGAAAACACGAGAGAAAACTGAAGATCAGCATAATACTGCCAGCGTATAACGACTCGGGAAATCTCAGGCGCAACTTCAAAAAGATATACAAAGCTGCTTCGAAGTTGGGAAACTTTGAGATAATAATATCAGAGAATGCATCAAAAGACGACACTGTGGATGTGGCGCGCCGTTTATCGCGATTAAGCCGCGTGAGGATGATCTTGAGCCCGATAGGGGGCAGGGGAGGCGCTGTCAAGAGAGCCGTTGCGATTGCAGACGGGGACATAATAGGCTACATGGATGTTGACCTGGCTGTTCCGATTAAGTACCTCGCTCCCGCGGTCAGGAAGATCGAGGAGGGAAACGACGTAGTTGCAGGGACTCGCTACGGAGGCGCCAGGCTGAAGAGGAACCTGGACAGGCTTATCGCCAGCAAGGCGTACAACCTGCTCATCGATCTGGTTACCGGCTCCAGGCTTAACGACCACCAGTGCGGTTTCAAATTCTGGAAAAAAGAGTTCATAAAGAGGGAAGCCAGGGTTGCCTCGGACAGCCATTGGTTCTTCGATACCGAAACCCTGCTCGACGCGCAAAGGATGGGAAAGAGGATTTACATGCTTCCTGTATCGTGGACCGAACAGAGAAGCACGACAGTAAAGAAATCAGATGTCGTATACTATCTGAAGATTATGTTCGCTTACGTTGCAAGAAAAGGACGGGTATAGGCGCTATGCCGAATTCAGGTAGGCAGGTCCAGTTCAGTGGAGATATCTGGCCGTGAGTTTCACGGCTTCGAGGGAACTGTGCTTAGGTGCCCAACCGGTTTTTTTAATTCGGTCTATACTCAGCTCGAAATACGGGACGTCCCCAACCCAGACGCGCTTATGCAGGAAACGCGGTTTAATTCCCACTTCCTCCGAAATGGCCTTTGCGATCTCTTTGACAGTTATGCTGTCCGCAGACCCTAGGTTATACGTGTGGCAGCCTTTCCTATTCGCTTTCGCTGCGGTAATGAAGCCGTCCACGCAGTCGTCTACATATAAGTATGATTTTTTCTGGTTGCCTCCGGATAATATTGTCATTGTTCCGTCTTTTTCAAGCTGCTTCACAAACTGGTAAACTACACCGTGATTGGATCTGGGGCCTATTACATTTGCTAACCTGAGTATTACAACGTTTATTCCATAGTTATTAGAGAACACAGACATGTACGCTTCCCCGGCGAGCTTGGACGCGCCGTAGAACGAGATTGGGAGCATAGGAGAATAGTCCTCAATGATAGGCATCCTATTCGCTTCCCCATAGACGGTAGACGATGATGCGAAGACGACAGTTTCGACGTCGCACAGCCTTGCACTTTCAAGAACATTGTACGTGCCTATAACATCTCTTCTAAGTTGAAGATAGTTATCAACACCCCCGAGGCTGACATCGGGATTTGCAGCGAGATGAAAGACAGAATCGCAGTCTTTAAACACATGCCTTATGCTTTTCAGGTTGGCAATATTTCGCTTTGCCAGAGATATCTTGCTCGAGATCGCGGAAATGTTATTAAGAGATCCGCTGGAGAAATCATCTAGCACGATGACCTTGTTGTTCTTAGAGAGCTTCTCCGCAAGGTGGGATCCTATGAAACCAGCGCCTCCAGTTACCGCTACGTTTGCGCCCTCCATACGCTAGCACATGCTCTTAGCTTGTATTTAAATGTCTGCTCCAGGTATGGGTTTTAGGGGATGAAGTACAGGCGTTGGGCGTACTCGGCTACCTGATGCTGGAACTGCGGAGGAGCGGAGGAGTCGTAGGGGGCCGATAGCAGGACGGCTCCGGGGCAGTACTCGGTGGTGTTTGCCACGTAGGGCCACGGAGGGGAGAAACCCGCAGAGACGTTTGGGATTATGAGGTAACTGCCTGAGGCGAACTTGCTGCAGTTGCTTATTCCGTCGAACATCTGCAGGTTGAGAAACCTGTTGCCTCCGGTATAGAGAATCATGCGCGGGTAATCGCCAGAAGGGTAATACACGTTTGTGCTGACGTTCGTGCCAGCAAACCCTGCGGCTATGGAATGCAGGCTATAGTACTCGGCGTTTATCAGGCTGGACCACTGCAGGTTTATCGAAAGCGAGGTGAGCAGGAGGAAGAGAAGAGCCAAGACCGTGATTGCTGCTCTGGGCAGCCGATCCGAAGAAACAATACGTTCTTTTGGCGCGCCATCTCTTGCGCTGCGTTTCTCGATGCCCGAAAACCTCGAGAGCGCCATGGCTATTAGCACGCAGACGGGCACCGCCACGAGCGACAGGTACCTTACGTCCCTGAATATCAGTATCCATCTGAATGGAGAAATTGAGAGCCCCTGCGGCGCGAACTGAAGGAAGGCGAGGCCTACGATGAGCCATAGGGCCGGGAAATAGATGCGCCGTTCACGCTTGACAAGCAGGCATGCAAGACCGGCAACCGCGGCGTAGAAGTAATATCCTGCAGGAAGGCCCGTGTTCGCAAGTATCTGCGCCAGTGCGGAGAGGTTGTTCTGGCCCGTGCTCACGTAGCTTGCAAGGTTCGTCAGGGTGCCGTAGCCAAACAGCTGTTCGGGGTAGAATGACATATAGTAGACGAGGTTGCTGGTAGAGCCGTTCGTGTATGCGAACGGCGCTCCTATGACCCCGAATTCGGTAGATGCCATGGTGAGGTTTGAGTAATATGCACCATTCAGGTGCGCCAGCGCAAGCGGGTCTCCAAAAGCCGCAGCGCTAAGCGCGAGCACAGCCACGGACGCGGACAGGGCCCCTGCAGCCAGATACGCTGTCAGTTCCAGAGTTGACTTCCTCCTGGCGAGCTCGACGAGAGCGTATACAGCAGCAAACAGGATCACGCCGAGAACGATGGGTATGGTGAGCGACGACGCGACGAGCAGGAATCCGGAGGCAAACATCCATCTTCTCGACTTCCTGTTGTGGCCATACAGGAGGGCGAGAACTGCAAGCGCGGTGAAGAACATCACAGACTCGTTTATCTCGAGCCTTATGGCGCCGTTGACAGCGGGGACAAAAAAACTCAGAAACAGGGCAGATAATAGGCCGCACCTCTCCCCGTAAAGCTCCCTGCCGATAAGGAATGCGACAAGCACGCTTCCCACGAATAGGACTATGTTCCATGCATTGCCTGCCAGCGTATTTGTGCCAAAGACGCTGAAAAACGCGGCGATGGGCACATACTCTAGCACACGCACGGAGTCAAGGGAGACTGGGTTGAGCTGACCGTGCACCGTCATCAGCGCCAGGTCCGCATATGCATCATCCTCGCTCAGGTTCGTCGGGCCGCTGGCAAAGAAAACAGCATAGGCAAAATCGAAGACCAGAAGGAGAGCGAGCAGAAGGTAAGGCAGCGTGCGCATGCGTCCTTCAGTAGATGCCGGAGCTCCCTTGCCCCTATTTCCGCTTCCAATCATGCAGCTACCTAATAATCAAACTTATAAAAACACTCTTCGCGAAGGCGCACACGGCCCGCAGATAGCGTTAAATACTTCGGAAGGCATTGAGTTATCATGGAGAAGGAGGCGCTGCTATACAGGAAGCTGAGGGACAACAGGGTCGAGTGCACGGCGTGCGCCAGGCTCTGCAAGATACCAGACGGATCTCGCGGCTTCTGCTTCGTAAGGCAGAACAGGGGCGGCAGGCTCTACCTCGCCAACTACGGCCTGGTCGAGGCGCTGCAAGTGGACCCAATAGAGAAGAAGCCGTTCAACCACTTCATGCCGGGCACGTACGCCTTCGGCATAGGCACGAGCTCGTGCAACTGGGGCTGCCTCTTCTGCCAGAACCACAACATAAGCAAGGAGAGGGAGATAAAGGGCAAGGAGATGGGCCCTGAGGATGTGGTCGACATGGCTATTGCGTACAACACGCAGAGCATAGCCTATACGTACAACGAGCCCACCATATTCGCAGAGTACGCGCTCGATATAGCAAGGCTGGCGCACAAGAAGGGACTGAAGAACCTCTGGGTGACCAACGGCTACATGACGAGCGAGACGGTCAGGGCGATGAAGGGGCTGATAGACGCGGCGGTGGTCAATTACAAGGGCAGCGGGGAGATGAAGTTTGCAAACAAATACGAGGCTGTGGTGTCTGACGAGCCGATAAAGGAGGCGATGCTCCAAATAAGGAAAGCGGGCATCCACCTTGAGCTTACAGATCTGATCGTACCAAGGGCTGGCGATTCGCTCGAAGCTTGCGACGATCTGACCGGGTGGGTCGCCGCTAATCTTGGGCCAGACACGCCAATACAGTTCACCCGCTTCCATCCTGACTACAAGATGCTCGACTTTCCCGAAACCCCCTATGAAACGCTGAAGGCGCACTACGACACAGCTAAGAAAAACGGCTTGAATTATGTCTATGTGGGCAACGCGCCGGGCAACCCTTACGAGGACACCTACTGCTCTGGGTGCGGCAGAGTCGTAATCGACAGGTTTGGTTTCGACATAGAGCAGTGGAGCCTCACAGAAGATATGCGGTGCGCGAACTGCGGCCACAGGGTATTCATGTTGGGCAGGAGGCCAAAGCGCTTCAGGCACAGGGAGATGACAGCCCTGTACTAGTTCCAGAGGCCCGGTTGATTTTTGCTGCGCGCAGGAACTCACGGGGCTGCAAGCAGGTTGGCATATATCCTTCTAGAGCAGTTTACCAGCACAGCTGGGTTCATCTGTCCCGTGAAGCTCCATTCGCCGCAAACTACCAAAACGTTCCTGTATGTAAATTCTACCTCGTACCAGCTCAGGTGCGGGGTCGGGCCGGTGTACGGGACGTGGGTCGCGTTCAGCCCCGCCGCGCTGAAGTTGTCCAGCTCTATGAGCGAGGCCCTCGTGCCGATCTGACCGCTTACGTCGGTCGTTGAGCTCCTCTGCGCATAGTTTCCGACGTCCTCGATGTAAGTGCAGGATTCTGGAGGGGTCGTGCTGTCGAATACCTTGTTGAAAGTGAATTCCAGATCGTAGAAGAAAATAGGAGTTGATTCGTTGAGCTTCGAGTAGTTTGTGGCGTTTAGAGTAGCTGGCAGTTGATACTGGTGATATACCTCCAGCGATATTTGGCCACACGGCGAGACATACGTGGTGTTCGGGCCGGAGCGGACGTAGAACGTGCTTGGAAGACCGAACTGCATGGGAGAGCTGAGCAGCGAAGTGTTGGTGAAACTCTGCGAAAGCAGCCCGGATTGCGCGGGGGGCGTCGAACTGGTAGACGCGTATACGGGAACCGCAATGCCGTGCGAGTAAATGCCATATGCCGCTACCGCTACCAGAATGGCTAAAACGGCTATGATGACTGATGCGTCTGCTTTTCCTTTCGTTTTTCTTTTCATTCAATCTACGATCGCATACCTTCAGATTCGCACTCTTAAAGTTTATAGAGCTTACGCATGCGTGCCTTGCCGAAGCGCATCGGCCAGAAAGGTCACCTGTGGCTCATCCTGAGCTCATTAGCGCGTCTGAAAGCCTGATTGTATAGTTTTCAAGCGTTGAGTTGCTGACCGTTGTTGCTAGACCTTCGGCTGTCACACTGAAAAGAACGCTTCTGTTTTCTATGAATACGGTGGTGATTACGTAGTCTTGCGCCGAGCGCAGCAGCTCCCTGGAGTAGAATACGCTTGCGCCTTCTGAGCTCAGGTTCCCGCTTTCTATTTTGACAGCGGAAGGCCAGGGGGTGGAGTTTAGGTTAAACGGTATCCTCTGGACAAACCCGGCTGCCGACTGCGAACTGTTGAAAAGGTACAAGGCGATTATGAAAGAAACCGGCTCTGATAAGTTGGAAGCGTTTGTGGCTTTTAGCGACTCTGTACAGAGCTTGCTGATGCCTGTCTCGGACAGGTACCTGGAGGAAGTGCAGTTGTAGCTCTCTATGGAATAAGCGCCGCCGAAGGTGCTGTTCACAAGTGCCCGATTGAAGTAAAGAGAAGCGGGCGGGAGGTGGATGCTGACCAACATGGCCGTGGCTATGGCAAGGGTCGCAATACCGACAAACAGCAAAGAGTAACGTTTTATAAACGATTTGTGGGCGCGCAGGAAATCACGAAGATGAAGCCAGCAGGTTTGAGTATACTGCCTTAGAGTAATTCAGTAGTTTGCCTGTGTCCATGTGGCCGGTGAAACCCCAAATGCCGATGTAGACGAGCACGTTTCGATATGCGAAATCCACCTCGTACCAGCTGAGATGGGGCATGGGGCCTGTGTATAGCGTATGGGTCGCGTTCAGCCCCGCCGCGCTGAAGTTGTCCAGCTCTATGAGCGAGGCCGCGGTGCCGACCGCGTTGCTTACGTTAAGCGTCGAGTTGCTCTGCGCGAAGCCGCTGACGCCTTCGATATTGGTGCAGGACTGTGGCGCCTTCGCCGCAGGGAAAGCGTAAGCGAAAGTGAGCGCATTCTCGTAAACCACGAAGGGCAGCGATTGGTTGAGCATGGAATAGTTTGTGGCGTTCAGGGTGGCCGGCAGGGCGTACAGGCGGTAGACTGCAGAGATTGTAGACCCGCATGTGGTCGCATTTGATGCTTGGGTGCTGGAGTAACTGCCATAGGCGTTTGGAAGGCCGAGCTGCGAGAAACCGAGCAGCGAGTTATTGACCGCGTTTTGTGAAAGAAGTCTGACCTGGATTGACGTGGTGGCGGAAGTGCTGGCGGAAGAGGTGGTAGAGACAGGGACCCCACGGCCGCTATATGCAAGAAGATAGTATGCTACCGCTGCAATCGCAATCATGACTATGAAGATCATCGCTACCTTTCTCCTAGTAGCTGAGTTGCCGGTAGAGACTTCCTGCGGACCTGTTCCGAAGCTCGGAGTCTCTACATTTTCAGCCGTTGGCTGTGTTGGCGTTGATGACTCGGAATCCATCTGGAATCACGAAGTGCAAAAGTCGCTCAGGTAGCCTGCGGCAACGAAGTTGTTGCTTATGGTCCCGAGCGCATCATAGAAGGTCGTGTTTGAGTCGCTCATTTTGATTGAAGATACGAGGATGTAGCCGCCTGAGACCGGATCGGTGATGCCGTCCCCGACGGTAAGGTTGGCTGCAGACACCCAGCCTTGTCCTCGAACGTAGAAGAGCTCTCCGGCATCCGTCTGCAGTGCCCCGTTTATCAGGTACACGTGCTTTCCGGTGAAGTTCACTACCTGCACCACTATGTTTGGCACAAGCGTGCCGCTTTTAAAGTCGTAAGACATCACAGCGTCCCCGGGCTTTATCGATTCTATGTTTTTGTACTGACCGTCAGCCATCAATACCGGCGTTGCCCCCGCAAACGAGGAATCGCAGACGGTGGTGGTGGACCCGACGGTGGTGGAGGACTGGTAGGTGGTGGTGCTGCTCTCGGGTTGGCACAGATAAGTAGCCCCGTTCGAGACGCCGCCGCAGGCTTCGACCGCACATATTCCAGAGAGCGGGTCGACATAGATCTTCCACTGGCATGCTCCGGTGCACGACCAGCCGGCGGGACAGGAGTATGTGTTGCCGCACGCTGTAGTGCCGGTTGAGCAGCAGTACGAGCCATTGCAGGTTTGCGTAATGGTGGTGGTGGAGCTGATGGAGGTGGAGCCGTACGGAGTTGTGCCGCACTCGAAGCTGGAATAGCCGCCGCTGCAAACGTTTCCGGGGCAGAGCGCACCGCAGGAGGCGTCGCTGAAGTAGTAAGGATATGGGCAACCGCCAGGGCAGCCGGGATTGGTGGTTGCGTAGCACGTATTGCAGGATGGTGTAAATATAGTGGTGGTGGGGCTGACGGTGGTGGAGGACTGGTAGGTGGTGGGCGTCGTGGTGGAGGACTGGTAGGTGGTGGTGGAGCTGATGGAGGTGGACTGGGTGGTGGAAGAAGAAGACTGCGTGGTCGTGGAGAGAAGCGTTGTGGAAGAGCTAATCAGCGACTGGTAGTCTGCCGTCTGCGTTATCGGGCCGTTCATCGTTACCGTGTTGCTTGAAGACGAGCCGGTGTAGCTGCCGGAGCCGCTGCCTGTCCAGCCCGTGAACGTGTAACCGGCATTGGGCGTCTCGCTGATCGAGACCTGGGTGCCTGAGTTGTACCACTGGCTCGAAGGCGATACGCTGCCGCCCGCGCTGGGGCTCGCCTGGTTGGTGAGATAGTACTGGGTCTGGTAGCTGCAGTACAGGTTGCAGCTCGTTCCCGAGGCTCCTACGGTGAAGGTGCCGCTGGCCCCGCCTGACGCGCCGCAGCCGCTGGCTCCTGTAGCTGCGTACTGCGTGCCGGTTCCTCCGTAGACGGGGCTGATGCACGTGTAGCTGTGCTGCGTGTTCTGGTTGTAGTTGAGGTTCACCGGGAGCTGCGAGCATGTGTAGCTCGAGCCGTCTATGGTAAGCACCTGCGTGCCGCCGTTGCCTGAGCAGACGGTGCTTTTCATGCTTGGGGAGATGCTGACCGAGGCCGATGCAGGTGTGTAGAACTGGACGAGGACTGTGTTGGAGTCGTCTATGAAGTTTGCTGTTATGAGCGTGTAGCCTGTCTGCGTGCTTGAGATGTGCGCGTGCGCCACTCCGGCGCTGTCGGTGCTGGTGGGGCTGGGCCCGAGTGTGGCGAAGCTGTTCGACTGGGTGAACGAAACGGTAGCGCCCTGGGCGGGGTTGCCGAGCAGGAGCACGGTGGCGTTGACCGGGTCGAGGTCCCCGTTAGCGGCCTGGGTTGCGTTGCCGACCGTGACCGCTATAGAGGAAGGCGTAGACGAGAGGAGAGGTGAGACGTGCGTGTTGAACGTTCCTGTGTACGACTGCCTCGATGACGAGGAGCATGTGCTGAGGTCTGCGCCTGGGCAGGGTATGGCGCTGAGCACCAGCTTGCCCGATACGAGAGAGCCCAGGGCAATGGCGGCTATGGGCACGTTGACGTTGCAGATTATCGCCCCGCCCTCGAGAACAAGGTTAGGCGAGCACGAGGCCGTTGTGCTTGTGCCGCTGTAGTTGAGCGTTACCTGCGGGTACGCGATCGCATATGATTGGGTGTTGGTGAGGAACATCGCCATGCTGGTCTGCGCCGTGTTGGAGCCGAAGACTATGTCCTGGCAGTAGGTGCCTCCGGTGAAGACGCATGTGGTAGGAGTGATGTTAGAAGGAGCGAAGACGAAGAGGTAGAGGACTGCAACTACAATCGCAACGAGGAGTATCGCCCAGCTGTACGTAAGCAGGTACTCGAGCGCGGATTGCGCCTTTTTGCTGCTACCCCTTGCTCTTCCCGCCCTACGCGCACCCCTATTATTAGGCATTAATATGCACTACGCCAGCTGCTTGAGTATAACAGTAGGTTCAATATATTTAAATATATGTCAAAGCGGTCTACGACGCACGCAGTAGGACGGGGATGCGCTCAGCAGGGCATCTGCTAGAGGGTTATGAAGTACGTGTTCCTGTAGAGCCTCTTGCCGCGCTTCTCCCCGTGGAGCTCGAACGAGCCCTTGTACTTCATGTGCCTTGCGCTTATGAAGGCCAGCGCCGACTTCTTGCTGCTCGCGTACACGTCTACGCCGTGCTCCTTCTGCTCCGTCTTTGTGACGAAGGTGCCGTTCTTCTCCAGGTATCTTTCCAGCGAGGCCACGGCCCTGCCCACCTTGCCCTCGTCCCCGCGGAACTGCACTATCGCTTCGTAGTAGCCGGCCCGCTTCTTCATGTCATCGTCGCAGAGCATCCTGTCCACCTTCAGGTGCACGTTCTGCTCCACGCTCAGGCCGCCGCGCTCCTCGTCGGTCACGAGCATCCTGGCTATGCCGTTTCCGCTGTGTATCAGCCTTATCCGGTATGGCCTGTACTCCCTGGATAGGAGCGCCTCGAGGGCCCCCTTGCTCTCTGGCACGAACACGCCTGCGACCTTTATCCTCATGCAGTCCCTGCACTGCTCCACCTTTACCTCGGCGTGCAGGCCCGCCTTGAGCTTCTTCCCCGCGCAGAACTCGCAGAACTCGCCGTAGAACCTGGCTTCCTCGCTGGACCTGTTGCATATGGGACAGTGTTTCATTGCTACCAATCAAATGCGACTAGCACTCCGTAACCTTTACTCCTAATTTTCGCGCGACCTGGGCTTGCTTAGAATCGCAGGTCACCAGCTCGAGCCCTTCGTCTGTGCATGCGGCTATGAACATGCTATCGTACATGGCAAGCCCGTTAGCGTGTCCGATCCGGAAGGCGCTTTTTGTATACTCTTCGTCGTGCAGGAGGACCGCGCTTATGGAGTATTGCGCGAACGCCTCTTCGGCTTTTTTGGCATCCGCGGCATCGCTGCGGATCTTCTTGAGCAGCGCATTCCCCAGTTCTGACAGGGCGAACCGCAGGGTGAGTGCTTCGGTCACATACTGCGACAGCGATTCCCAGCCCTCCTCTCCTGAAAAGAACTTGACCAGGGCAGACGAGTCAATGACCAGCATCTCTATCCTCCCTCACGCTTCGCGCGGCGAACCCCTTCTTGGAGGGTTTCATGCTCCTTATGATCGGCTCAAGCCTTCTTACCGTCTTCCTAAGCCCGATTAGCGCAAGCCTGCGTTTGATGTAGTCCTTAAACTCGTGAGAGACGTCGATGCCCTCCCTCTCCAGGGCCTCCTTGGCCTCCTTGGCCACCCTCACGCTTATCACCTCGCTTTCCATGCTTATTGTTTATCTGTAAACATATATAAACATTTGTATACAAACGCCTAGTTCGTGCTCTGCCTGGAGTAGTGCTTGCCTATTATCGCCCCGTATGCGGGCCTGGTTATGAAAGCGCCGAAGAGCACCCCAAGTATCGTCGACTCGGCGAAGCCTATTATGGTGATGAGCGTGGTGGAGAAGAGCAGCGGCAGCATCGCGACGACTAGCAGGCCAGCGTCGGCCCAGATTATGAAGAACGCGTTGCTGAGCTTGAGCTTGAGCGTGTGCTCTGCGCCTGTGATCAGCACCTCGTCGGTTATGATTATCTGCGCATCTACTCCCGTTCCTATAACCGCTATCATTCCCGCAACCGCCGCCAGGTCTATGGTGCCTATGAGCCCTATTATGGAGAGAATTATGAAGAGCTCGGCCAGCGTGGTGAAGACGATCGGCACAACGAGGAAGAGCCTCTTGTACCTTATCGCCACCGTAGCCGAGACCGCGAGTATGGCGAGCATCAGCGCCAGCGCGCTTATCACCTCGAAGTGCGAGCCCAGCGTGGGCGGTATCGTGGTGGGCACGCCGACTATCACATGAACGGGCAGCGCCCCCCCGCGGAGTATGCTTGCTATCTGCGTCGACTGGTTCGTGGCGTACGCGAGCCTCGCCGACGCCGCAATTGTCTGCGGAGCGAAGCCGCTTATCTGGTAGCTCTGGCTCACTGAGCCGTTGGTTATAGCGGGGCTGAGTATCGGGGCCGAGAGCAGGCCGATGGCAGACCATGAGTTCACTATCAGGCTCTGCGCCGTGCCGTTAGAGCCTGTAGTTATGACTGGGGTGAGGTTTTGCGGCGTGGCGTACGCTAGAGAGTAGTTCTGCGCCGTGAGGTTCGAGACCAGCGCCTGCGGCGCATTCCTTGGGAGTATGACGTGCTGGTACCTGCCCCTGTTCGCTGAGAAGAACGCTGAAACAGAAGCCAGGTTGCTGAGGTCTGGATTGTATATCTCTATGGGCAGCGTCTGGTTGCCGAATGAGGCGGCGCCATGCATCGCCTGCAGCTCCGCTGTCTGGTTCGCGCCCAGCGCAGATACGCCCGAGAAGAGCGAGGCGTTGAACAGGATTACAGAATTCGTGGGCCTGTCCAGGAACATGTACAGCGGCTGGTTGCCCTGGCCGAAGACCACCTTGGAGAACTTTACCGCCGCCTGCTGGGTTACGAAGAAGCTCACCGCCCAGGAGACGTTGCTGCCAGCGACAACCGGTTGCGAAGCGCCGATGCTTCCGCTAAGCAGGCTGGAGCCGTTGAGCGCCTCCCTGCCGTTGACTATGCCCTGGAACACACCCTGGCTCTCTATGACCGATATTGTGCTCTGGACCTCACTCTGCGAGACCGACGGTATGGTCACGTATACCTCAGAGCTTCCCACCCCCTCCACGGTTATCTGCTTGAGCCCGAAGGTGGAGAGCCGCTCCTGGAGTATCGTGAGCAGGTTGCTCATCGTAGCCGGATCCACTGCGTGCTCCAGCTGCACCGGTATCTGCGTGCCCCCTATGAACTCGACACCTAGATGCAGGCCGTTGGGCCCGCCGAAGAGCAGGTCGAGGACAATGAGCAGCGCTATCAGCACGAGCAGGATTGATATCCTGAAGTCCTTCAAGTATTCGAGAACCATCAGAGCCCCCCCTTCCTCTTCTTGTACAGGAGTATCATCGACGCGTTGCCGAGCCACGTGGTGAAGACGTCGCCTATGAGGCCGAAGAGCACCACGCCTGCTATCTCGTAGTATGTGGGCACGTACGCCACCACGGAGACCACGAAGAGAACGCCGAACGAGACGATGGCTGTTGCGGTCATCGTCACTCCGGTGCGCATGGCAGAGTACGCGCGGTCCTCGGGCGTTCCCTCCCCTCTCCTGAGTATCCTTATTGCGGTTAGCACATCGGTGTCTATCGAGTAGCCGATGAGCATCAGCAGGCCGGCTACGCTTGCGACGCCGAGCGGTATCTTGAAGAGGCCCATCGCGCCGAGCGCTATGATTATGTCGTTAGCGGCGCCGAAGACGACGGCGAGCGACGGCACCGGGGAGCGGAAGATCAGAAGGACGACGAAGAAGATGAGGACGAAGGCTATGACTATCGTGTTCGTGAGCTCGCCCAGGAAGAACTGGCCGAGCGTCGGGGTCACCTGCTGGTAGGAGTAGGAGGTGAAGGGCAGTATCGTATGCAGCGCCGCTATCGTCTGGTTCTGGTACTGGGAGCTGGCCGAGCTGTAGGCCGACTCTGCAGCCTGCTGCAGAACATCTGCATCGTTAGAGGATGTGCTGTTGCTTATGCCGAACGGCTGCAGCGCCGCGAGTTCATGCTGCAGCGCGGTGCGCATGCCCTGCAGCGATGCGTTTATGTTGGCGTTTGCCTGCTGCAGCTGCTGCAGCAGCGCGGGCGTCATGTTCTGCTGGTACGCTATGCCGAGCGATGTCGCGTTGACCAGATAGGCGGTGTAGTTGGCCTTGTAGGCGTAGAACTCTATGAGATAGCTGTCGGCGTTGGCCAGGCTCTGGTTTATAGGCAGCGTTACCTGCACGCCTCCGGGGCTGGAGGCTATCTCCGGAGCCTGCACGTGCAGCGCCGCGCTCACCTGGCCGGCCAGCGCACCGGCGCTGACGGTTGAGTTGGTCTGCAGGATTATGCTCACTCCCCCGCGCAGCGAGCTGTCGAGGACTATCTGCGTAGACAGGGCCAGGCCTATGAGCATTAGCACTATCGGCACTGCGATGAGAAACTTTAGGTTCCTGTGCGCGTATATGTTTGGCAGCTTCATGACAATCAGTTCCAGCACTAAGCATAGGGCATTGGCATAACAGAAAGAAGCTTAAGAAATAATAAGGCTTGCTAGCCGTACTTTCGCATCAGCTTGTGGTGCAGCGTCTCTGTGGCTCCGTAGATGATTATCATTATTCCAGCGAGCGTGAACGCCCAGCCCAGGAAGACCTGCAGCGAGATGGTTATGCTGGCCGCGCTGTAGAAGATGAGCACTATGCCAAGCAGCAGCAGGTATATCGCCCAGTACACGGACCTGAAGATTATCCAGCCCGAGTGTCTCGCCTGGTATGCGAGCATGCGGTCGAACGCGTCTTTCGCCATCTCAACACCCGCTCATATTACTACGGAAAGGCTTAAAGGAATATGCAGAAGATGCGGGGGAAGGGATTTGAACCCTTGCAACCACTAGGGTAACAGGCCCTGAACCTGTCGCATTTGACCAAGCTCTGCCACCCCCGCGCGATGCTATCTTGCAATTGCAGCTTTTAGTATCTTTGTCTTGATGTGTTTTTATTCTTTCATGCAGTAGCAGAATCGTATGCAGAAGAAGATAGGCGTGGCCGTAGCCTCGGCGGTCGGCCTCGGCGCGATAATCGGGGCGGGCATCTTCGTGCTGAGCGGAACGGCGATCGCTCTCGCAGGCGCTTATGCACTTGTCGCGTTCGTGATCGTCGGCGCGCTAGCGCTGATAATCGCGCTCGAGCTGGGCGAGCTCGGTTCGCTGCTCCCGTTCGTCAAGGGCGCATCTTACTCTTATACGTACAAGGCGCTGGGCAGCGAGCTCGGCTTCATAACGGGCATGCTGCGATACATGGCGCTCGCGACATCGATCGGAGCGATAGCCCTCGGCTTCGGCTCCTACCTCTCGAGCTTTCTGGGCCTGACGCTGGCCACGTACGCCATCCCGTCCGCGATAGCCCTCATATTCGTCCTCTCGATAGTCAACATGTTCGGGGTCAGGAAGGCGGCCGAGACCGATTTCGTGCTTGTTGTTGTGAAGATAGCCGTACTGCTCGCGTTCATAGGCTTCGCGTTCTACGAGGCGATCACGAACCCGAACATAGCGTTCGCGAACGTCTCGTTCAACGTGCCCACCGGGGTCTGGAGCGGTATCTTCGCTGCAAGCGTTGCCGTCTTCTTCGCCTACTCCGGGTTCCAGTCGATATCAACGATAACCGACAGGATAAAGGGCGGCGCGAAGGGCTACGTAAAGGCGATACTGGCCGCGGTGCTGATCAGCATAACGCTCTACGTGCTCGTCGTGTTCGCTATGATGACCCTGCTCCCTGCTTCTCAGTACGGCATCACCGCTGACCCTCTCTCGTTCGCGCTCAGGCACGCCGGTGCGCCGTCTTGGCTCTTCACCATCGTCGACCTAGGCGCCATGGTGGCGACCGCATCGGCGACGATAGCGATGATACTCACGGCCTCGCGCTCCCTCTACCAGATGAGCGAGGACAGGCTGCTGCCAAAGTTCCTCAGAAGGTACAACAAGCGCACCGACGCAGCAGTCAACGGGATAATCATCTCCGCTGCGATAGGCGTGCTCATACTCTTCGCCGGCAACATCTACGTCATAGCTGCGATAAGCAACTTCGGCCTCATGTTCGACTACATGCTGATAAACTTCGACGTGGTTCACTACCGCATGCGCGGCGTGAAGGCTCCGTTCCGCACGCCACTGTACCCGTACCTGCCCATGGCCAGCGTAGTGCTGCTCTTCATCCTCTTCACCGGCATGCCGCAGGAGGCGCTGATAATAGGCGTGGTGATGATAATCTCGCTGATCGGCATCTACTACACGCTCAGGGAGATAAGGAGGAAGAAGGTCATAAGGATAAAGCTGTTCGATTGATGGGGAGCGCATGCTTGTAGGTATAATAGGCGCGCCGAACAAGGGCAAGAGCACGATATTCTCGGCGCTGACTATGGCAAGCGCCGACATAGCCGATTACCCGTTCACCACAATCAAGCCCAACTACGGCGTGGCCTACGCCACGAAGCCCTGCGTCGAGAAGGAGCTGGGCGTTAGGTGCAAGCCCAGGAACGGGCTCTGCGTCGACGGCGTGCGCGAGATACCGATAAACATCACCGACGTCGCTGGCCTGGTGCCGGACGCCCACCTCGGGAAGGGGATGGGCAACCAGTTCCTGAGCGACCTTGCAGGCGCGAGCGCTTTCATACAGGTAGTAGACCTCAGCGGGAAGACGGACATGCACGGAAACAGCAGCGAGGGCAGCGACCCGGCGGAGGAGGTGGAGTCGATAAGGAAGGAGGTGGCACTCTGGCTCTCCGGAATAATAGCGAAGCACTCGGCATCGCTCTCGAGGAGGAGCGACGGAGACGTTGCGCTTGTCGAGCTGCTCTCGGGGTTCAACCTCAGGCAGGAGGACGTGAAGAAGGCTGCGGAGGAGAGCAGCCTGAGCACCTCGCAGATATCGTGGAGGGGGGAGGAGACGCTGGCATTTGCAGAGAGGCTGCTGGCTCTGAGCAAGCCAACGGTGATCGCTGCGAACAAGCTTGATCTGGCCGGGGCGGGTGCTCTTGACAGGCTGCAGAAGAAACTTCCTACTTATACGGTGATAGGCTGCTCCGGCGCCATCGAGCTCGCACTAAGGAAGGCGGCGGCGAGCGGAGTGATAGACTACGTTCCTGGTGCCGAGAGCTTCAGGATAAAGAAGGAGGTGAGCGGGGAGCAGAGGAGGGCGCTCGACTACATGGCGGGCTTCATAAGCAAGAATAAGGGTACGGGAGTGCAGAAGATAATAAACAAGGTGGTGTTCGACGTGCTAGGCGACATAGTCGTTTACCCAGTGGAGGACGAGAACAAGTACACGGACCACTTCGGAAGCACGCTGCCAGATGCCTTGCTCGTCAGGGACGGGGCCAAGGCAGTCGAGCTAGCCGGAGCGATACACACGGACCTCGCGAAGGGGATGCTCTACGCCGTGGATGCGAAGAAGAAACTGAGGGTTGCGAAAGACTACGCGCTAAAGGACGGCGACGTGATAAAGATAGTCAGCGCGGCGAAGTGATTACGAGCCTACCTTCCT
>JAKASF010000007.1 GCA_021828295.1 Microcaldota archaeon | reverse complement strand
CCGATCTATAGTGGATGACGTCTCTTCCATTCTCAGCGTAAGGGCAGCCGATATGGAAGCAAACGTGTTTGAAGGAGATTCGCAAAGCTGGGCTGTGAAAGGCGAGATTCTTTCAAAAAGAGAGTAGTCATTTCCAGTACTTCTTAGTCCTCACGAAGTTCTTCTGGGCCTCTATCAGGTCGATCAGGAACTGCCTGTGACTCTTCCTGAGCAGTTTCAGCATCCTTGCTGCCGTGGCAGTGCCGATGCCATACACGGACATAGCGGCGACCGCCTTGCTCCCGTACGCTTCCACGAGCCCCGCCTCGCGCAGCGCCTCCCCGTGGCTCTTTCTATCGGTGAAATCTAACTCTTTGCCAGCGATCTTCCTCTTCACGGCCCTCGCCTTGCCATCGCCCCCCATGCATATCATGGGGCTCTTGCACCTCGGGCACCTTATCGGTTCCTCTTTCTGCACCGAGACCTGTTTCGCGAATTCCATCCCGCAATACGTGCACAGCAGCTCGATCTTCTTCTCGTTAATCTTGTGCTCCAGCTCGTTGATCGAGGCCTCGTCTGGCAAAACAGGCAACAGCAGCTCCCTGTAATTATAAGTCGCCCGCATTATCTCCTCTGCCAAGGGGGATGCCGGGCCCTCAAAAACAGCCACGCGTATGCTTCCTTTCCTTAGTCCGTTGATGAACTCCAGCGCGTCCGGCATGTCGAAGTAGTTCTTCTTCAGGTCCCTGATTGTCTCCTCTGCAAGCGGCGAGTCCCTGTAGAAGCCGATAAGCCTGTCGGCGCTGCTCTTTGTTATAGTGGCTTTCTTCTCCACTATCCCGAAGAGCTTGCACACCTGCACGAACTTGTATCTGAAGAGGTCGGTGCTTGCGATAAAGCTGTCGCTGCTCACCACGCCCTCCAGATCGTAGTTCTTCATCGTTTCGAACACTTTCTTTATGCTGGGCCTGTGCTTCGCCCCGGCAAAGTCCACAATCAGCGCATACGGAGTCGCCCTTACAGATACCCTTCCGCCTGCCGTCTGCGTGGCTATGTAGCTCACGATCCTTCCCAAGAACTCGTTCGCGAGCTTGCCGAGCGGCATATGGGCCACCGAATACCCATCGAGTTCCTCTATAGCGAGCGTGTCCTTTGCAGGTTTGAAGTACTTCTTCTGCGACTCAATGAACTTGGCTGCTGTGCTGGCAGTGGGTTTCCCTACATTAGCGCTCTCGTCCAGTATCCCCTCATCAAATATATCGTACACCCCCTCCGCCGTGTCTCTAGAGACGGGTATGTCCTCTCCCTCCCAGTCAGGTATCGCGGCCTCAAACTCATCGCTTTGCTCTACGAATATCGTGTCCTTCTCTATGCTGACAACCTTCCACGGCAACCCCTTTGTTATGAACGTGGCCCCTTCCTCAAGGTAGTTTGTCGCGAACTGCTCATCCACTGTTGATATTATCCTGTTGCCTATCGTGCTCTTCACGAAGAACCGTATCGTGTCTGGTATCACGCTTATGTTTGAGAAGAAATAGCCCCTGGATCTGTAGCCTATGCTTACATTCCCGTCCTTGGACCTCACCAGCCGCTCGCCGTCCAGAAACGCCAGCACCTTGTCAAACGTTTGCTGCTTGAGTCCAGAATAGGGCGCAGAACGCCTTACTATCTCAAGGATTTTTTTCGATTCGAGCTTCTTGTATTCAAGCGCCATGGCGCAGATCTGGTTTGCAAGTACATCGAGTGCGCCGTCCTCTATCTCGTGCTTCTCTATGTTGCCGCGTTCCATCTGCCTGATTATCGCGAGCGACTCGAGGGTTTCTATGTTGTTGGCCACTATGACCTTTCCGTAGGAGACCTCCTTGGTCCTGTGTCCTCCCCGCCCCACTCTCTGTACGAGCCTTACGACCTGTCTCGGAGACCCGTACTGCACCACCAAGTTTATCGAGCCGATGTCTATGCCCAGCTCGAGAGAGCTCGTCGCTATTATGCTCTTTACCTTTCCCTCCTTGAACTCGTTCTCCACCTTTATCCTCTCCTCCTTGTCCAGAGAGCTGTGGTGCACTCCTATTCCCCCGAAAGGCTCCATCCTGTTGAAGTATACGAGCTTGCTTCCGAGGGACTCGACCACCTGCCTCGTGTTAGCGAAGATCAGCGTAGACTCCGAGTCCTTCACGAGCGCCGAAACCCTCTCTATCCTTGCGAGAGTTGGCGCATCCAGGTTGAATTTCTGCCTGAACTCAGCATAGGCTTTCTCGGGCTGCTGTGGCATCTCTATGACCACGCTTATCTCCTTCTCGCTCTTCGCGTCGACTAGAGCGCACGGCCTGCTTCCGCACAGGAACCTGCGCGCCTCTTCAGAGTTGCCCAGCGTCGCGCTTATCCCTATTCTCTGATAGCCATGGGCTAGTTCCTCCAAGCGCTCCAGCGCCACGGCCAGCTGCGCCCCTCTCTTGTTCGAGTACAGCTCGTGCAGTTCGTCGACCACGACCGCCTTGACGTTAGCCAGCGCGTTCCTCAGCCTATTCGAAAGGAAAAGGTTCTGCAGCGTCTCCGGCGTGGTTATCAGGATTTGCGGCGGCTTTGCGGCCTGGAGCTGTCTCTCCTTCGTCGGCGTGTCGCCGTGCCTTACCGAGATGCTTATTCCCATCTCCTCGGCAAGCACGTTCAGTCGCTTCATCATGTCCCTGTTCAACGCCCTTAGCGGGGTGATATAGATGAGCTGTATACCAGCCTTGTTTTCCTCCTTTCCCACCCTTCCGAAGAGCGGCAGCGCCGCCGCCTCGGTCTTGCCGCTGCCTGTAGGGGCAGTTATTACGCAGTTCTCCCCGTTCTCTATTCGCTTGAACGCCGCATTCTGTATGTCTGTGAAGCTTCCGAATCGCCTCAGGAATATCTGGTAGGGATCGACAGGCATATGCCTCTAGCCAAATGGCACGAACGCGGTTCCGTTGAGCAGCTGCGTCGAGTTGGAGATAGTGTAGTTCAGGAGCAGGTTCAGGTGAAGGTCGAGCGAGATGCCCCCTCCTAGTTTCGTAGTGAAGCTGTAGCATGGCGTGCTCACGTCAGACTCGTTCCCCGCCCTGAGCGTGTAGTTGAGCGGTGTGCTGAACACGCTCGCTTGCGTGTAGCAGCTCACGCTGTTCAGGTGTATGCCATCTCCCGCATTGTTCTTCAGAGTGAACGAGACGGTACCGTTGTTGTAGACGAGGCCGCTGCATCCTACAGAAGCGTTGAAGGCGCACGAGTTTACAATGCCCGAAGTAAATGTCAACGAAGGTCCGCTTACGTTCAATCTCGATAGCATTCCTGTCAGCGTTCCGACCCGACTCAGCACGCTGCTCGTGTTTATCAGAGCAAAGGCCGTAAGGTTGTACGCTCCTTTGTAGGCAGTGGTCTTGACAAGCGAGATCGCGCCTATGGATCCCGACTTAGGGAAGACGTAGCTGCTGCAGAAGGATGTATTGTTGGCCGCGCTTATGATTCCAAAGCAGGTAGTGTTCCAACCGCTGCTCACGTTAGACACGGTATCGTAAACAAAAGAGGAGTTGCTCACTATGAAGAGCTTTGCGAGGGAATCTCCGCTGGCGCCTGTGGTGCTGTAGTTGGCAAGCAGTGTCGCGTTATCCGCAGTGAGGTTACTGGAGAACCTGCTTCCGAGTCCGCCCTCATTTACAGCGCCCGCGTTCACGCTCTGGTTTATTATCGAGTAGCACGGCGCTGTGCCGTTCTCCGCAAGTATCTTTATCCAGCCGTCAGAGTACCAGCCGCAGAAAGTGGTGTCGTTGAGCATCTTGATGAACGTGGCGGTGCCGTCGTTCGTGCTCACGTTTACTGTGCTGAGCGCAGATCCCGTTGTCGCGGCTGCAAATATACTGGGCGAGATGTATCCCTTTATCCAGACGGAATAGACGCTGCCGTTGCCAAGGTAGTCTGCCTCGGCCACGCTTATGTTCCTTATGTAGTCGGCGGTGAGGTTGAGGATGGGTTTCAGGAAGGCATTGACCTGTCCGTTGCCCGTAAGCGTGAATGTGCTGATGTTGAACTGGTCGTAGAGATATGTGCCGAGCAGGTATGCGCCATTCGTGACCGTCGCCTGCCTGAACGAGCTTATGTTGTCCTTTGGCAGCAAGGCAGACGGTGTGGCATTCTCGGCAGCAAGCACCGCTATCGATGCGCCTGCGCTCGAGTGCGACCTGTCAGCTATGTTGTAGAGCCTGCCCGGGTCGGCCACCACGCTTATGTTGTAGCTGCCGGCCGCGGTGGGCGAATAGTTGAATGCGATGGAGGTCTGCTTCCCTGCGGGGAGCGTGACCTTGTAGAGCGTGCTGAGGTTTCCATTAATCACCACGCCGAGGCTCATGTTGCTTATGGCGCTGCTGCCGTTGTTGAACACGTTTATCTCGAAAGCAGCCTTCTGGTACGGGTAGAGCGCTGGCTGCGAGCTCGGGCTCAGGCCCAGCGCGATGCTCACCGCCGGCTGATAGAAGTACCTGAAGTATAGCGCAACCGATACTATCGCAAGTATCACAGCCACCCATATGTAGATCTCCTTGTTCATTGCACCACATCCATGCTGCTCTTGCTCCTGAGCTCGCGTATCGCTTCGCCTATCTTGCCCGCTATCTCCTTGTAGTCTGTCTCGTAGAGCCCCGCTGCCCACGTAAGCGCATCGTACTTGTCGCCCATCGCCGGCGGCTTCAGGTAGAACCTGCCCTGCGAGTTCTCCACTATCCCCATCTTCTTCATCCTTAGCAGGTGGTAGCGAAGTGTCTTCTCGTTCATGGGTTCCCAGTTCTTGGTTATGTACTCCTGCAGGTCGGCCACGCTAGGGTCGTTCTTCTTTACGAACTGGAAGTTCACCAGCGCATCTAGCACCGCGACGGAGCTTAGCCTTGACTCGCCGGGATTTATGACCCCGAGCGAGAGGGCCAACCATCGCGCGATGGATCTGCGCGTCTCCAGCACCTCCTTCGTAAGGCGCATGTTCCTTAGAGTGACCTCCTTGTCTATCAGCTCCGATTCGCTTAGCTCTGGCATCGTGTCAAACCAAAATATTGTCAGCTGAATGCTTATATTTGTAATCAGAATAGGTTTATATGCAGCATCTGCAGCGCTGGACGTTACCATATGGCCAAGTACTACAAAGTGCACGACAGCAAGCAGGCGCTCTTCGTTACCGTAGATGACGGCGGTGCGGTGATAATAAAAGACGAGGCGGGCAGGAAGGTCTTCCTCTCCAAGTATCAGGCAAAGCTTATGAAATTTGGGATAGATAACCTACTCAAGAACCTTTTCGAGGGCGTCGACTCCAAAGACGTGCATGTTGAGGAGCTGGAGGACCCAGGGAAATAGTGATTGTATGGCACAACAGGCAACACCACAGGAGAACGACGCAGAGAAGGCGGTGAGGGACTACCAGACAGTGCAGGAGCAGCTCCGCTCTGCAACGCTGCAGTTCGACCAGCTCCAGGTTCAGAAGGCGGAGCTGGCAAAGGCGAAGGACGAGGTAAGCGGATCTTCGGGCAAGGTGTACATAACCATGGGCGGGGTGATAGTCGAGACCACGAAGGACAAGGCGCTAGCTGACATAAAAGACAAGTCAGAGCTTGCCGACGTGCGCATCGGGTCTCTCACCAAGCAGCTGAACGACCTGCGCGCCAAGGAGAAGCAGCTCGGGGAGAAGCTGACGCAGTTGTACAAGCAGAGCCAAGGGCCGAGCTGATACCATGCGCGCCATCGGATTCGATGAGCTTTGCAGCGAACTTGGGAAGCATAGGGACAAACGCGTAGTGCTTACGTTTCACACGATCGGAGACAGGGACGCGGTAGGCTCCGCGGTTGCGCTGTCTAGCTATTTCCCGAACGCAAGCGTCGTCACCCCCGACTTCATAACCAACAACGCCAGGCGCATGCTCTCCTATCTCGGCATTTCAGACAGGGTTACTGCCAATTTTCCAGAGGTTGTCGATCTGGTCATCGTTCTTGATGCCAACAACACGTTCGCGCTAGGCCGACTGGGGGAGCGGCTCGTTCCCTCTCTGGCAAAACTTATCTTCATCGACCACCACGCGCCCCACAGAGAAACGAACATGGATGCAATTGCGTTCAACGACGAGACCTACAACTCCACGGCCAGCATAGTGTACGAGGCAATGAAGCGCGTTGGCGCAGATATCGACAAAACAACGGCATCGCTGCTTCTTAACGGCATAATTGCCGATTCGGCAGAGATGCAGAACGCGTCGCCGCTCACGTTCAGGCAGGTCGCCGATCTGCTGGAGATCGCAAAGGTAGACTTCTCCTTCTTCTCAGAGTACTTCCATGAGAACATACCCGTGGGCAACAGGTACCAGGTCATAAAGGACGTATCCTCAGCCAGCGTGGAGGCTGTCGGCAAGTACCTGCTTGTGTACGGAAGGGCAACAGAGCATGCCAACGTCGTCGCCGACGCCGCGCTGAAGCTCGAGGCCGACGCTTCTGTCTTTTGGGTCACCAGCAACACCGAAGCTTCCATCTCTGCCAGGCTCAGGCCTCCGCTTGACAAGAAGCTCTCGATGCACCTCGGGGTCATAATGGAGGACATAGGAAGACTGATAGGCGGGACCGGCGGCGGCCACGCGTGCGCCGCAGGCGCTTACGGAATAAGGAGAGAGGCAGCGCAGCTCGCGGGAGGGGAGGCAGTGAAAAGAATCAAAGAGAAACTTCTTGCTGGAGAATAGCGGCTCTATCTGCACCCAGTTCGTTGAAACCCAATTAAAATACTTTCCCAGCGAAATCAGATAGATTGCGTGAAGATAGCAATAGCTTCAGATTTCCACCTTGGCTACGACAGGTTCAGGGAAGACGCGTTCAAGCAGGCAGAGGAGGCCCTGGAAGCAGCCTCAAAAGTGGCGGACGCAATAATCATACCTGGCGACGTATTCGACATGCGCGTCCCAAAGCCGGACGTTCTCGCAGAAGCTATAAACCTGTTCCGCAACCTTTCGAAGAAAGACTGGAAGGCCAGGGTCATCGAGGTGAAGGCGGCCAACAGGGCGTACACAAGCGTGCCGGTAATTGCCATACCCGGAACGCACGAACGTCGCGCCCAGGGGGCCGAAAACCCCGTCAACCTGCTCGGCCTTGCTGGACTGCTTGTTGACGTAAGCGACGGCTATGCTGTAATCGAGAAGGGAAGCGAAAAGGCGATGGTGTTTGGCATAGGCGGCGTGGCCGAGGAGCGCTTCCTCGACACCATAACCGGCCTTAACCCCAAACCCATGCCAGGCCATTTCAGTATCTTCATGTTCCACCAATCAGCTTACGAACTCCTGCCGTTCAGCGACGACTTCATACATCTGGATCAGCTGCCAGTGGGGTTCGATCTCTACGTAAACGGGCACATACACAACAGGGTCGAGAAGAAGGTGCACGGCAAGAACTTCCTCATACCCGGCAGCACCGTGCTTACGCAGCTCAAGGACGGTGAGCAGGAGGGCAAGGGCTTCTTTGTGTTCGACACAAGCACCGGCATGTACGAGTTCCACAAGATAACATCCAGGCGCTTCGTTGTAGCGAAGCTGCATGCCGACGGCAAAAGCGCAGACGAGCTGGGCGCTGAGATAAGGAGGGCGATAGATGCGGCGGTAGGCTCAAAGGGCGACGTGCCAATCGTCAGGGTCGAGGTTGACGGTTCGCTGAAGAAAGGGGTCAGGAGCATAGACGTAGACTTCCAAGGAATAGCGAAAGAATACCAGGGCAATGCTTTGGTCGAGATAGTCAAACCAGGCATGGAGTCCATAGAGACAAACACCGATGTCGAGGCGCTCAGGAAAGGTTCGTTGGAGAACATGTCAGTCAAGGATTACGGGTTAGGTATTTTTGTGGAGAAACTCAAGGCGAGCAAGTACTCCCTTGACATAAGCCCATCGGAACTATTCGAGCTTCTCAGCGAGGACGCAAGCAAGGACAAGGTGCTGAAGAAGGCGCTGGAGCAGCTTTTCTCCAGTTAGCTACCACTTGACGATTTTTGGCCTGAGCGCGTCAAGACTTTCTTTATTGGCTTCGCACCTCCTAACAACCTCTCTCAGCTGCGTATTCAGGCGTCTTGTGTCCAGGCCGCCAAATAAGATCCCAGCGAGCGCAAGCTCTTTCGCTGTCTGCGGCACAGACCGTGCGTACTTCCTTACATAGTGCCTGGGTGCAAGGACGGCGCCAAGCATCTCGGTATCCATCTTGTCTACAAGCACCTCGAACTCCTTCTGGCCTTCGGCCACGCTCCCGCTCTGCATTGCGTGCTGTATAAAGACCTCTCCCTGAAAACCTACAAAATCATGCAGCCCTCCGAAATCGCTCGAGTAGCTTCCGAACGGCGTCCTCACATCTGTTCTGTATAGTATCACCATCTTGCCCTCCTGCTTCGCCTTTGTGGCCTCAACGATTACTCCAGGGTCGACGGGCTCGTCAACATTTGCAATCATCACGTCAGACTCTGTCTTCTTCTTCATGTCGAGCAGGTAGATGACCGCTTTAGACGTGCGCTCGGCCTCTTCGCTTCTCTGTATAGTGGAAAGTTCGCGTATCAGCCCCGTGAACTCGAACCCATCCCTCTGCGGGTTGTATACTTGTAGATAGCCCCGCTTCTCAAGCTCGGCGGTGAGGGTGGCGTTCCTCCACGTCTCTCCTACTGCAAACATTGACGCCCCTACGTAGATCTTGATATCAGCTCTTTTCAGGTGGCTCTGCATCTAATCCCGGACTAAAACAATCAGAGTGGCCTTCCTTGCTATAAATACGTTGGCTTGAAATTCAGTGCCTTGACTTGTACTCGGCATACTCAAAAAGCGCCTCCAGGGCGTCTACGGCTGAGATCGGCGAATCGTATACGGGCACGTTCTTGTCCTCGAGCAGCCTGGTCTGCTTGTGCGTGTACTCGGTGCCCACGCTTACCACCAGGAGCGGCTTGTTCAGCGTAATCTTCTTCTGCACTATCTCGTGCGTTACCGCGGGATCGGCTCCGGGGGTCTGGTAAAGGACTATGACCATGAGCATGTCGATGTTCGGGTCTGCGCCCAGAGCGTTCAACGCGTCTCCGTATCTTCTCGAGTCGGCGTCGCCCGCCAGGTCGAGAGGATCGGTCATGTTGACGAGCGCGGGCATGACCTTCCGCAGTGACTTTTTGGTGCCTGCAGACAGCTCTGCCATCTTCAGGTAGCGCGACGATGCAATCTCGTCTGCTGCGACCACCCCGGCCCCGCCGCCATTCGTTATGACCGCGACCCTGTTCCCTTTCGGTTTAACCTCCGACGCGAATATCTTCGCATAGTAGATGAGTTCGCTGAGGTCGCTGGCCACAGTGAACCCAAACTGTTTGAATATCGCCTCCTGCACCGCATAGTTTCCCGCAAGCGCAGCCGTGTGCGAGTGCGCCGCTGCTGTGCCTGCCTCGGTTCTGCCGGCCTTCAGCACAACCACGGGCTTCACCTTTGTTATCTTCCTTGCAAGCTCCACGAACTCCTTGCCGCGCTTTATTCCCTCGAGGTAGACGACAATCACCTTCGTCTCCTCGTCGTTCATCAAATATTCGAGTATGTCTGTCTCGTCAAGATAGGCCGCGTTGCCGTACGAGACGAACTTCGAGAGACCAAAGCCCTCGCCAGCTATGACGTCAAGAACCGTGCTGCCGACCGCGCCGCTCTGAGAAACGAAACTAACGTAGCCAACCTTCGGCCTGCTTATCTTCTTCATCGGCAGGAAGAGCGTATCGACCTTCGAGCGCGTGTCCATGACTCCGAGGCAGTTCGGGCCTATCATCGCTATCTTGTACTTCTTCGCTATCTCTGTTATCTTCTCCTGCAGCTCCGTCTCCCCCACCTCCGCGAAGCCTCCACTGACCACTACAGCCGATCTCACCTTCGCCTTCCCGCACTGCTCCAGCACCTTGGGCACCAGCGGCGCGGGTATGGCAATCACTGCCAGGTCTATCGTATCCTTGATCTCTAGTACTGTCTTGTAGGCCTTGCGCCCCAGTATCTCATCTGCATTCGGGTTAACAGGGTAGAGCTTGCCTTCGTAGCCTGCGCCTATGTAGTTCTGGAGTATCACATTCCCTACCTTCGCCGGGTCTCGCGACGCTCCGATTATCGCCACGCTCCTCGGCTTCATCATCGGTGTAAGGTCAGCTCTAGCCATCGTTTCACTCCAAAATCCTTATGTCGACAACATCGTACGAGCCCGGACGCACTATGACCGGATTGAGGTCCAGCTCCGCTATCTTCGCGTTCTCGGTAAGCAGCTTCGAGACCTTCATAAGCAGGTCAGCCACCTCGTTCTCGGATCTGCCATCGTAGGTCACCACCTTCCTTGACTCTAGGCCATCGAGCATCTCCTTCGCATCCATCTTGGTTATCGGGCACAGCCTCATCTGCACGTCCTTGAACGTCTCCACGTAGATGCCCCCGAGGCCAACGAGCAGCACCTTGCCGAACTGCTTGTCAGTGTTCCCGCCTATTATTATCTCAACTCCGGCTCCTGCCATGTTCTGAGCGAGTATCTTGTACGGCTTCAGCTTCTTCCCGAGCCCAACCAGCTCGTCATACGCCTTGGTTACTGCGGCGTCGTTCTCCAGGTCAAGCTTCACAAGACCCGCCTTGCTCTTGTGCAGCGCCTTGTCAGAGACGAGCTTCAGCGCTATCTTTCTGCCTTTAGCGAACTTCGCAGCAGCATCGGCACTGCTGACATAAGCACTATCCGCGCTTCTTATCCCGTACCTGTCCAGCAGTTTTTTAGCCTGCATGTAGTCTAGCAGAGCCATTTATTCACTATATTGCGGGGAGCATCCCCGCAGCGTATAAGTAGTAAGCCGCAGCCGCTACGACTATCACGACCACGATCCCAATCCAAAGCCCCCTGCGTGGTTTCCCATGGAGCTTTATCTCCTTGACCATCTGTTCCGCATCCTGTGTGTTGTTGCCAGGCTGTTGTGCGGCGGTCTGCGCCTGCTGCGGTGCGGCTTGGTGGCCCATAGCCTGCATCTGCTGTTTTGGCTGGGGCTTCGGAACCTGGACCGCCTGTATGACCGGCTTCGCCTTGAGGAAGCCCTGCTCTGTAAGCATAAGCTCCACATTGCCGTTCTTCAGCTCGTAGCTCAGGAAGTTCTGCTTGAACAGCTTGTATATTCGGAATGCGAGATCCTTTGAACGCACGTTCAGCGTGCTCTGCAACTCCGTCGGGTACCTCTTCCCGCCTGACATCTGCCTCAGTATCTCCTCGTCGAGGTTGTCGAGGCTCTCCGCGCTCTTCGCATCGGCGTCGGCCTTTAGCTTCGTCCCCGCCTCTGTTATCACTATGCTGTTAGGACCCGGGTAGTACGCGGTGAAGTCTATGAGCCCCTTCTGCTTGAGCGATCCGGTTATGTTAGCGGCGTCGAAGACGCTGGCGTTTATCACGCTCCCGAAGCGCTCGAGCGTCGTGTCCTTCTCTATCTTGAAGAGGCACGCCAGATCAAGGAAATTTAGATTTTCAGGATTAGACGCCATGCTCCCATGCCATTTAGCCTTAGCACGTCAAGGATTATAACACTTGCATCAGTTCGATTAGCCGAAGCTGGTTTCGAACCATCTAGCAGTGGCTCTGAGTGCTTGTTTAGCATGGCTCTTGACAATTGACTTGCCGTCCTGCGTCTTGAATCCATGATCTCCACCATGAATGACGTGCAGAAGCTTCTCCCCTTTTACAAAACCAAGTATCTTGTTGGCATCTCTCAGAGATGCGCGTTTGTCAGCGTCTCCCTGCACAACAAGAACTGGGCAATCTAATCGGCGGAATACTGGAGAAGCCCTAAACGTGTTTCTTTCGTATGCAAACTGTCTGCCTATAATGTAATTGATGTTTTTCAGCCGTGTGTACCCCCTGTATCCTTCTCTATGCTTCTTGTATCTGTCTCTGCGCGAAGGAGTGCTCATTTTTGTTGCCGTAGGCACATACCAAAACGCCATGCAGTCAATGTCGTGGCTGTAAGCCGAAGCAGCAACTAAACCGCCTACACTTGCTCCCAGCAAACCCACGTTTCTGAACCGCTTTCGCATCTCTTTGATGGTTACTTTAAGGTCGCTTATCTCGCTGCTCATAGACGCCTTTCTGAATTTCTTTAAGTCAGGAGTAACAAAACGATAGTTAAAAAGCAGTGTGGCGATTCCACGCTCCGCAAGCATTTTTGACAAATCGTTCAGCAGTTTTCCCTCGCCATGCAGATAGTTAACGTCAACCGCAAATCCAGGAGCCACTATTACCACACATTCAGTCCGCTTTGTGGGGGAAACAAGCCTACCCTTAAAACTATCATTCCTGTTTCTAAAAGTAATTGCGGTTTCTCTCACTTCAAAGCCACCGTATTATCAATCTGTTTGTGAATTTATAAGTTGTTGGAGAAGTGCTATGAAAATTCCGAATTACCCAGAAGCAATAGTGGGAACGCTCATTACTAATAAAAAAGGAGAAGTACTGCTAATAAAATCTCACAAATGGAAAGACAACGAGTATAGGATTCCTGGAGGGCACGTAGAATACGGTGAAAAGCTCATCAACGCCGTTAAGAGGGAAGTAAAGGAAGAGACCGGTCTGACCGTCACAAACGTCCGCTTCTTGAACTTCAGGGAGTCGCTATTTCCGTCAGATTACAAAAGAAAGGCGCACTTCCTAGCCTTCCAATATTCTTGCAGAGCTAAATCTAGTATTGTAAGACTGAACGAGGAAAGCAAAAGTTTCATATGGGTAACACCTAGCAAAGCGCTAAGGATGCCAATCTCAGCTTATGTGAGAAGGAACATCGTTGACTTTTTGAGAACGCAAAAGAAATAAGTGGTTTATTTGGAGCTCCATTTTCTAGGCGGCGCAAGCGAGGTTGGTCGGTCCGCCATACTCTTCAAGGGCAGCAAGCACATAATCATGGACTACGGCATAAAGCTCAACCACAAGACAGAGTACCCCTTGCCCACAGGCGGGGTCGATGCGTGCGTGCTGAGCCACGCGCACATAGATCACAGCGGCAACTTCCCGTTCCTCTACAAGGACAATTTGCCGACAACCTACGGCACAGACCCGACCAAGGAGCTGAGCCAGCTGCTTGTCGAGGACTCGATGAAAGTAGGCAAGAAGAACCACCAGCCGCCAAAGTTCAACAAGCACAACCTGCGCAGCATGCTCGAGCGGTACTCGTCGCACGAGTTCGGGGAGGAGGTGGATCTTGGCGAGTACACGATAACGCTCTATGACGCTGGTCACATAAGCGGTAGCTCTATAACAAAGATAGAGAGCAGGAAGACGGGGAAAAGGCTGGTATACACTGGGGACTTCAAGCTCGAGCCGCAGATGATCCAGGGCAGCGCCGACATAGTGAAGAGCGACGTGCTCATTACAGAAACGACGTACGCGAACAGGGAGCATCCAGAAAGGGAAGAGCTGACCAAGAAGTTCGCAGAAGACGTGAGGCAGACGCTGGACAACGGCGGCACGGCTCTCATACCGACTTTTGCAGTAGGGAGGGCGCAGGAGATACTCGCGATACTGCACAAGCATGGGCTCACAGACAGCGTTTTCATCGACGGCATGGCGCGCAAGGCGACGCAGATAGCGATGCGATATCCGGAGTACATAAGGAACGTGGACCTGCTCCACGATGCGATAAAGAGGATAGCGTGGGTGGGCAGCGAGGAGCACCGCGGCCACGCAATCAGCGGATCAAGCATAATACTCACCACCGCGGGCATGCTTAACGGAGGTCCGGTACTCAATTACATAACCAAACTTGGCCCCAACTCCAAGATCTTCCTCACAGGATACCAGGTCGAGGGGACGAACGGCAGGAAGCTCATGGACGGCAAGCCCCTTCTGATAGACGGCAGGAAGGAGGTGGTGAAGGCACCTTGGACCTTCTACGACTTCTCCGCCCACGCAGGCAAGTCAGATCTCTACGAATATGTAAGGAAGAGCGATCCCGAGAAGGTTATCTGCGTGCACGGAGAGCAGAAGACCGCTAGCGCTTTCGCTGAAAGCCTTAGAGAAGAGGGATACGACGCGTCGGTACCTAAGCAGGGCGACACAGTGCAGATCGATCTTTAGTGACGCTTACGGTAAAGTTCGATGGCCTAAGCATTCCACAGAGCAGTAGCGCGCGCCGCCAATCGATCTGTTTGCTGTAAACATAGACGGGTCCCACCAAAAGGCCCCCGTTTTGGGTTGTTGAAACTGCCGCAGACAGGGCCGGCACGTCTTTCTCTACGAATACGTGCATTCGCAGCTCTCCTGAAGTAATCTCTGTAAGTATCTTTGCGTTTAGGATCTGTTCTGTCATCCCCGGACCAAGCCTCTGCACGTCCCCTCCGGTCAACAGCAGTGCCGCCCTGTACGCCGAAGCCCCAGCGGAGTAGAGCTCTTCTTCAGACAGCTTCTGGCCCTCGCCTCTCTCATCCCGCCTCTTCTGCGATAGGAACAAAGCCTCCATACAATCAGCTTTCGTTTCTGTGTTTATACGCATTCCTAGCGGTACGTTTCCTGCATAGGCTCTGCTCGCCTTGATAAAACGCCAAGAATCAGGGTACTATTATTCTCCCTTTCCTACGACTTCTATCTTGCCGTACTTGCCAGTGCTCAGCTGCGGGTTGCCCTTGAACTCGCTCACGTAGCCGTTGGTTACCTTTACCTTGTCACCAACGTTCACGAGATCGATGTTGCCCTCCCATAGAGATATGGCTATGCTGCCTGTGTCGTCGCTTATCACAGCGTCGGCCACGTTCAGCCTCTTTCCGTACTTTGTAACCACTTCCCTAGGGTCACTCTTCTCAGTGATTGTGCCTTCAAGTTCTACGTTAGTAGCCCCTGCCTTCAGCTCGGATATCTTCATCAGTTCACCGTGAGCTAGATATTGCCTGTAGGGGTATAAAAGGTTTTCTTGCCGTCGAGGTAAAAATTCCGCTATTTATCCACATAAAGGTTTCGTGTATTCTGCCATTAAATAAATCTCAAAATTATAAAAAATTTAGCCTATAATCTATAAATATCACTAAATACTGGTATTTCTTTTCCCAAAAGTATTTATACGCTCATGACCAACTACCCACGAGGAGTAACTCATTATCTCACGTTGCAGAGGTGCGCGGCTCATTTTGAGATGCCCACTCCTAAACATCCCATCCTTCCGTGCACCTCAGCATTCAAAAGAGAGGCTCAGCGCAAGCGTTCGGTACTGCCTCTGTCGTTAAGGGCGCGAACGATTTCCGCAATGTCAGAGAACCTGCTTATTCTGTAATCGGCATTCTTGTCGCCCCTGTACGAAACCGTCCTTATACCGAGCCTTCGCGCTCCAACAAGCTCGTCGTCATCGTGCGCTACGTAGAGCGTTTCCTCCGGCCTGACCTTAAAGGCGGCGAGCACCGTTGCGTAGGTTCTCCGGTGAGGTTTCTTCAGCCCCATCTCGGCAGAAACGTAAAGAGCATCGATGCGATCTCCGATTCCTAGCATCCGCGACATCTTCCTAAGGTTGCGTGACCCGTAAAGCGTATCAGAGAGCACTGCGAGCCTGACTCCGTCTTCTCTGAGTTTCGACAAAGTGCCGGCGACGCTCTTTTCTGAAAGCTTCACACGCCTCCACGACTCGTTGTCTATCTTCCTGTATTCGCTCAGCAACGTCAAAGGCAGGCCCAGCCTTCGCAAGAATATCTTTCTGCCGTCCGCCATTGTCATCCTCCCCCTATGTATTCTTTCAGGTATACCTTTCCACGCCCTGTTCGCATCTCTGTTTCCGGCTCCATTCCGTCGCAGAAACTTGGCGAACTCCTTCTCGAAATATGCGTCTCCGAGGCTCCGGTCTGCTATCACCCCGCTGAAATCAAAGACCACCAGCCTTATCATCATCGGGCGCCCCGTATACCAGCAAAGTAGTCCTTCAAGCTTCTGATAGTGCCAGAAGTTTTTAGTGTATAGAAACCAACGCGTCGTCCGTCCAGCTCCTTGATGAAGGATAGTGCTAGTACAACGCTTCTTTCGTAGCCCCTGTTTACCCCGATCACAAAGAACCGGTTCTCGAGCTGCGCCGTGATCTGAGGGTTGGCTTTGAAGTACGTTAGCTCTCCAAGGAAGGCCTTCGTGCCTGCCCTAAGCGCATCAGCATTTCTTGGATCGGCCATCGAGACGTCATCGCTGGCCTCGACAAGCACGTACCTCAGCTTTCTCCTGAATATCACAGCACTTCACCCAGTTTGGCAAGCGCCTCCTTCGCGCGCCTCTGGTCCACCCCAAGGAAGCCAGCGACCTCTATCATCTGCAGGCTCGACATCATGCCCTCACGCGTCTCGGCCATGGAGACGAGCGCGAATGGCACCTTAGCAATAAGCACGTTCCGTACAAGCTTCCTGAATCTAGGCAGCGCGTGCGCCCTATCTGGCCCCTGAGCGCAGGTCGCCTCGCTGAGCGGAATGAGAACCAGCTTCCCGTTCTCCTTCACCGCGTCAAGAGCCTTCCCACTAAGCGACGCATTCTTTGGCAGCACCCCAATCGTCCGGTTCTGCCTCACGCCCTTTGTTATTGTCTCGATGCTGTCGCTCCTGACTATTTTCTTTGTCAGTGTAGCAGCACCAACAGAATCCATAACTTCGATATCCTTGCCCGCCTCGAGTATCTTCTTGTATCCAAGCCTGCTGGGCATTGAGTCGTCGATGCCCCCCGAAAAAGAAACAAGATCAAAGAACCGCATCGGATCACACGGCAGGCTTGGGCTGCGCGTCTCCCTTGGCCTCGCTCTCAGCGAACATGCTCTTCTCTATCGTCTCCTTGATCTTGTCTGCAGGATATGCTAGCTTGATCAGCTTCGTGTGCCCCCTTATACCCTTGCCGCTCTCGTACGTGTCGATGAGCCCCTGCATCTCCAGGTCCGCGATGTACTTCCTGTACCACCTGCTGCTCTTCGGTTCCTTGCTGAGCGTGCTGCTTATCCTGCTGTACTTGTTGTAGACCTCTCCGCTGAAGATGTACATGTCGTTCCCGTCGGTCAGCTTCTTGTACCTGCTGCCCTGCAGCGAGAGCAGCGCGATGGAGTAGAGCACGAGCTTCTGGTGTTCGGGCAGCGTCGAGATCACGTCGTAGGCTACCTGTTCCTCGGCGTCCTTCTGCGCCTCGTTCACCTCAGCATCGCCCACCTTCGTCTTGCCCTCCTCCTCTGCTATCTCGCCTGCCCTGGACATGACCTTCAGCGCAAGCCTCGCGTCGCCGCTCTCCTTCGCCGATATCGCAGCGACAAGGCCAATTATCTCCTGGCCCAGCACCCCCGGCTTGAATCCCTTCTCCACCCTGTCCTTTATTATGGCGGCGAGCTCTGTGGAATTGTACGGAGGGAAAGCAAGTTCCCGCTCGTAGAGCGTTGACAGGGTCCTCGAGTCGAGCAGCTCCTTGAAGTCGATCCTGTTTGAAACGCCTACTATCGTTATGCCCCCTGAGCGTATGTCGCTGTTCGCCCTGGTGAGCGTGTACACGAGATCGTCAAGGTCCTTCACCATATCTATCTCGTCCAGGACAACTACGAGCACCTTGCCGTCCTCCTCTATCCAGTTGATTATCTTCTCGTATATCTCCACAAGCCCGTAGCCCCGCTTCGCCAGGAATGGGAGATGATCGCTGACTATCTTGCTCAATACCCTATACCTGGAGTTGTAGATGCGGCAGTTTATGTAAGAGAGCCTCGCCTTCACAACGGGCAGCCTCTTCACCTCGTCAATCACGTGCCTTACGCACGAGGTCTTGCCAGTGCCGGCCTTCCCGTATACGAAGAGATTCCTTCCCCGCTCCCCCTTCAGCGAGGGCGTCAGCGCCTTTATTATGTCGTCTATCTGCTTGTCCCTGAAGAGAAGGTTCGCTGGAAGGTAATGAGGAGAGAGCACCTCGCGGTTGGCGAAGATTTTCGATTCCTTAAATAGTTCAGCGAATTTTCCGTCCATCAGTCGCCCCCGCTTATCAATCTCTTTGTTATTCTTATAAACTCTTCTTTGATCTCGCTATCTTCTGATACAGGTATCTTGCCAGAATCGCTCGCCGTGTTGAAAATATTGCTGCTCTTTATCTCCCCGAACAGATCGCATTTGAGCGCGTCGGCAACCTCCTTCCCTCCGCCAGTCTTTCCATTCGACATGTTCTCAACCACGCCCAATACCGACACGCCCAGGCGCTTGGCCATCATGCCCGAGCGTATGGCGTTTATCGCAGCTATGTGCTGCGGCGTAGTCACGAGCACGAAGCCGTCCATGTCGAGAAGCTGCATTATCGAGAGGTTGGAGTCGCTGGTTCCAGGGCTGCAGTCCAGTATGAGGTAATCGAGCTCTCCCCATTCGGTCATCTCGAGAAACTCGGAGAGCATCTTTGCGACCATCGGCCCCCTCCAGATTATAGGCCTCTTCGCCTCGTCGACGAACATGGCAGTGGAGATAACCTTGACCCCATCCTTCTCAAGCGGCTTTAGAGGGTATACGGGCTCTCCCGCGTTCTTTATGTCGAGGAAGAGGTGTAGGTTTGGGCAGTCTATGTCAGCGTCGAGCAGGCCGACCTTGAAGCCCATGTCCCTGAGCGTGAATGCGATGTTCACAGCCACGGTTGTCTTGCCAACCCCTCCCTTGGCGCTGTACACGCCTATCTTGTGCTTTATGCCGGAGAGCTTCTCCTTTATGCGCTGCCTCTGCTTCACCACGTTGAAGATGGAGGGATGGACCACGTTCACCTCAGCGTTCCCAATCTTCACTTTCTGGGCCCCCTGCTTCTCCTCCATCAAAATCAGCAGATTATATTCTCTCTAATCAAATATTAAATAGTGCTAACTGCAGAGAGCAAAACTTCTAGAAATGCTTATTAAAGGGCCAAAATCACTAAAGTTGACTTGAATGGGGGAGCCTACAGAAACTATAGGGCAGAACGAAGAGCCTCTCGCTAACATCGAGCGGGCCGAAGCAAAGGTTAAGCTTGCTGAGAAGCACCTCGAGGAGAAGCTTCGGGCCATGCGTTTCTGGTCAAGGTTCGTAATCGGCGGCGAGGTCCTTACCTTGTTTGATGCAGAAGAGCTCGAGCGAACCGGCCTGTTCGACCCGCAGGTTCTTGCCGTGCCTCTGAGATACGGACCCCGATATAGAGATGATGTAGGGTACTGGCTTGCATATATCGCACGCGTGACTCAGAACTCCAGGTTCGTGATTGAAGCTGCAGATGTGATATCTAACTACAGAGGATACGAAGCCGCAGAAATCGCAGGCAAGCTGGCCACTACGGCCGAGGGCGCGATTCGGGCTCAGAACCAGCTAAGATGGATGTCGCTCGCCTTTGGAGAGCGTACAGACTTGGAAATAGACTTGTACAAGGCGGAGGCGCAACGCCTGTATGACGATTACCTGAGTAAGTGCAAGTTCTTTTCTTCTTGGCGCGTGGTAGACTTTATATCGGCCAGACATACTTACGAAAGCAGACTTGTCGCAGTACGGTTGGCAAACGACATCTTCCACAAGTTAAAGGACGAAGAAAGGGACGACGCGATAAGCACAATCGAGAATATCGGGGTGCTACACGCACTTCTTGTTCCGCGAAAATACCTGTTTGGCGCAATCAAGCGCGGATGGGGGTCGAAGATCAAGGACGACACAAGCCTGATGATAACAGCATCGGTTGTGAAATTCTTCGGGAAACAGCACGGAGAAACGGTAACCCAGGCGGATCTGTTCTCGCGCATTCACAATTATGGGATAAAGGGACCCATCACCTATGGGCAGCTCAGGATGCTGCTTCACTCCAGGAACGTAGATGAGATTGGAGAACTTGCCAGCAGAAGCTCAGAATCAATGGCAGCAGAATATCCAGTAAGAGCAAAGGGCATCGAAGACCGAAAGGAAATGTTCGAAAGTTATGTGCGCCATGCAGTCATATCTGTTGTTGGCTCCAAAGACAAGGCGAAGGAAGCCAATTCTGTATCTATAATCGGTGGCATAGTTGGCCAGTCTCTTCTTGACCGCGCCCGCACAGAATTTAGGACAGAGCACAAGGACATTTTGCCAAAGATGCTGAAGAAGCTGCCAGACTACCTCAAGGCCGCGTTTGTGCTTGCAAGCGCTGTGGAACGCCGCGAGCAGAAAAGAAAGGAGGCAAATGAGGCAAAGGAGAGAAAGAAGAGGAGATCTTCAATACCGGAGGTGTTCAACAGGCTCCTTTTCCTTACGAACAAGGCGTATCTCGCTGATCTTCACGGAATTTCTGCATATGAAACCAAGAATCCCCTGAAGTTCAACAATGATGTTCAGAAATGTTGTGCCTACCTGCCCTACAAAGAGGACATAATCAAATACTCTACCAATGACAGGTGCGTGCTCGTCAGATACGAGGCGCTTGTCCTTCGTAACAAGCCGCTCGAGGTCGGAAGCGCCATCTGCTACCTAGACAGGGGCAGGTTCCTTGTAGATTCGGTGGAAGGTACCGGGGCTTTCATAGACCCTGACATATTCAAGGTGGTCTTCGAAGACATGAAAGTTAGGGCCGCAGCTCACGGGGCTGAGGTCCTGCTGTTCGGGAAGAACGGAGCAAACAAAACCCCCAGAGCGTTCATAAACTATCTTCGCAGTCAGGGGCTGCGGGAAGAGCGCGTTTCGATGGACCTGCCAAAGAAGAGAAGCGAACTGTACCTAGAGACAAAGAAGGACTCCCTCGCGTTCGCGCTTCGCCTTGACGGAGAGCACAAGACGCTTCAGACAGCCATAGTCCCAGTCATAAGAAGCGCCCAGCAAAAGGTATATAATAGTGGTTAGCCAATATACTTTCCGTAACTAGAGAAGAGAATTAATAGCCTTCTGGCTTCTACAAATTCTATTCTGTTTTGACGTTAAACGGTGTAAAAGTGTACCCAAACATACAAGCATATGATAGGGGAGTGATGTTCAACCCTGACGGCAGGCTCTTCCAGGTGGAGTACGCCAAGGAAGCCGTACGAAGGGGCGGCGCGGCGATAGGCATGATTACAAAGAGCGGCGTTGCGTTCGTGGCGCACAAGAACGTCGACGAACCGATGGCGGTGCTCTCGAGCATGCAGAAGGTGTTCCGCATAGACGCGCACATAGGCGCGGCGTACAGCGGAATAGTCGCCGACGGCCTTCACGTCATCGATGAGACCAGGTCCGCGGCGCAGAGCCACCGAATGGTATTCGACGAGGTCAAGTCTGTCGAGGCCATAGCGAAGGGCCTTTCATCGTACATACTTCAGGCCACGTTCTACGGAGGCGTGAGGCCCTACGGGGTTTCGCTCCTGGTCGGGGGCATAGACACCGAGAAGAGGCTCTTCGAGGTGGGCCCAGACGCCGCGCTGCTAGGCTACAAGGCGGACGCGATAGGCGCGGGGAAGAAGATAGCAACAGACATGCTTGTCAAGGAGTACAAGGACGGCATGTCCACAGACGACGCTCTCAAGCTCGGCATCAAGATAATAAACAAGATAACCGAGGGCAAACTCCAGGGAGATCACGTAGATATTGGATACATCGAAGAGGGCAAAGAGTTTACAGTGCTCTCAGAGCAGGAAACCGCAAAGTACTTCTGATTGTTCGTGTAATTATGTCAAAGACTGTCATAGCTAAGTATATTGTCGCAGGAGAAAGCTTCGAAATCTTCGTTGATTCGGACAAGGCCTACGACTACATAACGGGCAAGCTCCAAGACCCCCTCTCGGCCCTCGAGGTCGAGGACGTATTCAAGGACGCGAACAAGGGAGACAGGCAGAGCCAAGAGAAACTGAAGAAGGCATTCAACACAGAGGACCTGAGCAAGATCGCCGGGATCATACTCAAGAACGGCAACGTGCCGCTCACCACGGAGCAGAGGAACAGGCTGCTGGAGGAGAAGAGAAGGCAGATAATAAACGTGATAGCAACGAACGCAATCGACCCAAGGACGAACGCGCCGCATACGCCGCAGAGGATAGAGAACGCGATGAACGAGAGCAGGATTTCTATAGACCCGTTCAAGCCCGCCACGGAGCAGGTGGAGGAGATAGTCAAGAAACTGAGCATTAAGCTGCCGCTCAAATTCTCGAGCGTGAGAATGGAGGTGACGATATCGCCGCAGTTCACGAACAGGTGCTATGGCCTGCTGAAGCAGTACGGGCTGAAGTCAGAGCGCTGGCTCAACGACGGTTCGCTCTTTGCTACTCTCGAGTTCCCCGCAGGCCTGCAGAGCGAGTTCTTCGACAAGCTCAACAGCGCCACGAAGGGCAGCGCGATAACCAAGATAGTTAGTGTATAAACAAACGAAGTGTGTGAAATGAGAATAATATTGCCGGGAGACAAGATATCCGATAACCCGGTCAGGATGGAGAATGCGATAGTGGAGAACGGGAAGACATATGCGACAGTGATGGGCATGCTCGACGATGAGCACGGCTCGTTCATACCTCTGGAGAGCGTGTGGTACCCGAGACAGGGAGATTTCGTCATAGGAATAGTCGAGAACTCGAAGAACAACGTGCACACGGTGCAGCTCGACTCGCCGTTCCGCGGCCTCATACTTCCGCCTCCCAGGCCGAGATTCGGCAGGGGAAGGGACGACAGGTTCGGTGGCAGGCCACAGAGGGAGGAGAGGCAGGAGATACTACGTGTCGGCGATGTTGTAAGCTGCTTCGTCAAGGACGTGAAGCGTGAAGCCGATCAGATAATACTGATACTCGAGAGGCCCAGGAGGCTCTTCGGGGGCAAGCTCGTTGAAGTCAGGCCATCGAAGATTCCTAGGGTGATAGGCAAGGCAAGCACTATGCTGAAGCAGCTCGAGGACGGAACTAAGTGCACAATACTCGTTGGGCTTAACGGCATAGTCTGGATGAAAGGAGAGAACGTGCCGCTTGCACAGAAGGCGATAAACAAGATACAGGAAGAGGCGCACATCAGCGGCCTTACCGAAAGGGTGACCGAGCTGCTGGCGAGCCAGAACGGAGGTAGTTGATCATGGGAGGAGGAAAAAACAAGCCGGAACTTATAGTAGACGGCAAGAGGACAGACGGCAGGGCGTTTGACGAGCTCAGGCCGATAAAGATAGAGGCGGGAGTGCTGAAGAACGCGGAAGGCTCCGCGTATCTGGAATGGGGCAACAACAAGGTGCTCGCTGCAGTGTACGGGCCAAAGGAGGCGCAGCCGAAACACATAGCGGACCCAGACAGGGCGATAATCAAGTGCAGGTACCAGATGGCGCCGTTCTCCTCTCTGGAGGAGCACAACAGGTCAGGGCCCAACAGGAGGGCGATAGAGATATCCAAGGTCACGAAGGAGGTGTTCGAGAACGTGATACTGCTTGACAACTTCCCAGGCAGCGAGATAGACATCTTCGTAGAGGTGCTGCAGAGCGACGGCGGCACAAGGGCCGCGGGCATAACTGCTGCGGCTGTGGCCGTAGCAAGCAGCGGAATACCTATGCGCGACATACCCTACGCTGTCTCGGCGGGGAAGGCCGGCGACCAGATAATCCTTGATCTCAACAAGATAGAGGACAACTACTCCGACGCCGACATGCCAGTGGCGATAGCGCCAAGGAACAACGACATACTGCTGCTCCAGATGGATGGCTCGCTGAGCAAGGAGCAGGTGTCAAAGGCGATGGAGATGATACAGAAAGCCGGAGAGACTGTGACGAAGCTGCAGCGCGATGCGCTGGAGGCCAGGTACAGATAGGTGAGCCTATGAGAGCAGAAAACGAAGAGTACATACTTGAGATGCTCGGCAAGGGTGCAAGGGAGCACGAGCGCGAGCACATGCAGTACAGGGAGATAAAGATACAGACCAACACGATTCCCCACGCGGAAGGCTCCGCGACTGTCGACATAGGCAACACCAAGGTGCTTGTCGGCGTGAAGCTGGCCGTAGGTGCGCCGCTTCCGGACAAGCCGGACGAGGGCGCGCTGGTCACTGGGGCAGAACTCCTTCCGCTTGCAAGCGCCGAGTACGAGACCGGGCCCCCCAGCCCCGAAGCGATAGAGTTTGCCAGAGTGGTGGACAGGGGCATAAGAGCCGCGGAGGTTGTGGATCTGGACGCCCTTTTCATAGAGAAGGACAAGGTCTGGACCACGTTCGTCGACATCTACGTGCTTAATTATGACGGCAACCTCTTCGATGCAGCTACACTTGCATCCACCACAGCGCTGCTGGGTGCGCGCATGCCCAAGTACGAGGACGGTAATGTGATAAGGGAGGGAAATCTCGGCAGGCTGAAGACAAAAGGATCTGTAACTTCGTGCACGTTCGCCAAGGTGGGCAAGAATGTGCTTCTGGACCCAAACGGGAACGAGGAGAGGATCATGAGCGCCAGGCTTACCATAGCAAACGACCAGGACGTGGTAAAGGCAATGCAGAAGGGGTTGCGCGGTTCGTTCTCCTACAAGGAGCTGACGGATCTGGTGGACGCAACATTTGATAAGTCTAAGCAGCTAAGGGATATGGTAAACAAAGCAGTCGGTGAGTAGATTGGTCAACTGGAACGTTAGATACGGGGTAAATCTTCGCAAGCGCTACCTCGCAGTAGCAAAAGAGAAGAAAGCGCTCTATGAGTGCGGACTCTGCGGCAGACAGGCCGTAAAGAGGATAAGCACCGGAGTATGGAGATGCAAGCACTGCGGCGCAACTTTCGCAGGGGGCGCATACAACCTGAAGACCGAGGCCGGCAGGACGGTAGAGCGAATACTCGGCCAGATGAAGAAGGCGGAGTGACATGGTGAAGATAAGCTTCTCTCCTGCTACAGAGCTCGTGGTGCACGAGGTGGTCGAGGCTACCCGTGATGACCTGCTTCTGGAAAGAATTACGCCTCAGGGCAACATGCCGCTTTACTGGTGCAACGGCATACTTTTCAGCTTCTCCTCCGTGCCTATGACAGAGGAGATAATCAAGGAGTACCTGAAGGGCAGGATACACTGGCTCGAGGTTCACTTCACGAGGATGGACAAGCACGTTCCCGTGATAAGCTTCGAATCGCCAGAGTACAGGTCCACCATGAACGTCAAGGTCATAGACACCAGCGCATCAGAGCTCCACAACGAGTTCGTTCGCTGGCTGAAGACATACGCCAAGAAGAAATAGTGCCTCTAGTCCCCTCCGAGTTCTAATCTAGCATCGATTGCTTCCAGCAAGGCTCTCGTATCTGGGCTAAGCCTGCCAAGCGGGTTCCCTCGTGCTTGGTGCAGGGCCCTCATCGCGCCCCTGAAGAAATGGCTGGCATGATCTGAGTACGACATCGAGAAATCTGTGTCTGTGTTCATCTTTCTTTTTATTTCATCAATGACCTCGGGGTTAGGCTTCAAACCCCTGCCGTTTTGCACAAACAAGGCTGCAGGCACGGTCTCCTCACTTCTGTGGTAGTCTCTGTGTATCCCGTTCTCGTTTATCTCTATAAGCTCCAAGACAAGCCTGCCCACGGCCCTTTCCCGCGCCTCGTTGTGCTTGTCGGCCAGATGCCGGCGCAGCGAGTCTATCTCCTGCAGCATCCCCGCTGGCACAGTCTTGCTTTCATAGTTTTTCATCGCTTCCTCAAGATCCAAGTTATTCATGTTCGGTTCGTTTGCCACTACAATCGCCGACCCGCTATCTTGGCCCTCCTCCTTTCTCTTCATTGTCGCAAGCATCCATCTGGGCGCGCCCTTCATCATTTCAGCAATCTTGGCATCGCGGCTAGGCTCCTCTTCAGTTATTCTGCCTTCGCCTTTCACGGCGCGGCCCCTCCTGACCTCCATCCCGGTTTTCTTCATAAAGCGCAGGACTACGCTGTAACTCACCCCGCTCTCCATGGATATGTCGGTGCCCTTCCTCAGTCCCTTCCCTATGGCAAGCCTTATCTTGTCAGCATCTTCCTTCCAGAGCCCGCTGGCATCAAGCTCCCGCTCCTCGGCCGCGTCTCTCTCTTCTGCCTTCTTGGGGCCCGGCCAGCGTCCTCGCCTGACCTGCATCCCTTCCTTGTGCATTAGCTTCAGCACTCTCCAGTAGCTCATTCCGGTCTCTTCCGCGATGTCCGTTGCCGTGACAAGCCCTTTCTCCTTCATTGCAGCGGTTATCTTCGCGACATCCTGCATTCGCAGCTCTTCTCGTCTGCTGCCGTGCTCGCCCAATGTCCGGCTCTCGCTCTCTGCAGCCTCGTGTTTGCTGCCGCTTGCTTCCTTGACTATCCTTGCTCCTGGTCCTCTTCTGACGGCGTAGCCTAGATCCTTGGCGTGCTTTATGATCGTGACTTCGCTCAGGTGCAGCAGCCCCTTCAGCCCAGCCGTCGTGTCCGCCTTCTTGCTCTCCAGTGCGTCCCTTACCCTTTCCCTGTTGGTCTTCCCCACCTCTTTCCTTCCATCGGACGTCGTGGCTGGCAGTCCACCACGCTTCTCGGTTTGGATCGCTTCGGATCCACCGGCTGCACGCATGTCGTAGAATGCGCCATCCTCGGTCTCCTCGCCCTTCCTCTTGACAAGCACGATAGCCTCAGGGAAAGAAACCTCGCTTTTCACAGCTTGCGCCGGCTGTCCGGCCTTCCTCATAAGAACCACTCCAAGTTGCGTCTCCCCCTTTAAATAGTTAGGCATTATTCCTGTGTGCAAGCTTTAAATACAAGTTCGCGCCAATGCTAACTGCGTGTTCTAATGGCATATGTTTGCATCCACTGCAAGAGAGAGGTGAAGGCGCTGGAGAAGAACTTCGTGCGCTGCCCGTACTGCGGCTACAGGGTGCTCGGCAAAAAGAGGTCATCTCTGGCCAAGGAAGTATCGTCAAGCTAGCCTAGCTGTTGCCGCTTACCACTATGCTTTCTGACACCTTCTTCACACGGTTGTACTCTACGCTATTCTTGAACAGGCCCTTTATCACTTCCCCTGTCTTCGATGCGTCTATCTTGCCAAGAAGCAGGTGCGAGACGCACTTGTTCTCTGTGTCTATCACAACCTCGCCAACCTCCCCGAGCCATCGCCCGGTATTGGTCATTATCTTCTTTCCATACAGTCCAGATACGCTTATTGTCATGCGGTCGCCCTTATCTCCAATTCGTTAATATTCTGAGAGGCAAAGTTTCTTATTATGTTGTCCCTGACCGAGCCGACAAAAGCGGCATCGCTGCCGGTCTGGCCCTTCTCCATAGCTATGTAGCGGCTGTACTTTGAGACCAGGTTCCTGATGTACTCATCTCCGACGATGCAGAACCTGCTCCCGCAGGTGGTGCAGATGAAGATCGGCACTACCTGGAACTCGCGCATGTTCGTAGTGTCCTGGCTGTCCTGCTCCCTCTCAACGCTCCTGTTGCCGCACTTGCTGCACGCCGCCTGGGCCTTCACGTGCTCGAACGACTGCGTCTCCTGAACCTCCAGCATGCCGATTCCTGTGAGGTACATATCGAGCGCGGTCGCTGCGTTCCTTGTGCGTTCGTTCTCCACCCTGTCTAGTATCTCGCCCGTAGGCTTGAACGTGCTGACCAGGCTGCCCCACGCTGTGGTCTCCGCGACGCAGAAGACCCTGCCCTGCTTCGAGGTGAAAGTCTCTGTGCGCAGCCTCTTGTCTGGGCTCCTGTACGCTCTAATCCTCATCCAGACCCACCCTGACCACATACTCCTCAATGTCCTTCCTAATAACCTTCCTTCTCTTCTCGTGCTCCGCGTTCCTCACCGCAAAGCGCGATATCTTCTTCGCCCTGCTCTCCAGCATGCGCGCCATCGCCCCAGCGGCGTCGTCTGTTATCCGCATGCCGAAGCTGTTCTGAATCATCTTCTTTATGGCTCGTTTAGGTATGCTTGCCATCTCAGCACTCAAGATCTTCATCACGAATCAGAAGAGACCTCATCACAAGCCTATTGATGCAAACTAATTTTTAATAGTTGAGCATATACCCTCTTGTCTATCAGGGACTGAAATGGAAGACGTTTACTATGCTGTGGCCCATCGCAAACAGGAAGAGATAGATTCTTTCAAAAAGCGTTATGATGTATTCGACACTTCTTTAATTCCCAAAATATTTCAGCAGTCTCTTGGAATCGACGCTGTTAAGTGGGACAGATCTAAGTCCTGGGGCAGCTCCCACGTTATCTATTTTGTAGAAGTTAAAGGAGAGGAAAAACCACTTGTTCTGCGTGCAAACACCGGTTTCAACAAAGAACCCGAAACGATGATGTTGGTGGAAAAGATGGTCACAGGAGACGTGGCATCCTTAGGTGTGCCAACCAACACAGTCAGATTTGTTGATGTAACCCGAAAGAAGTTCCCATTCGACTATCAAATCGAAGAGATGCTTCGAGGCCAAGATTTAGAAGACCACTTCAAAGGCGACAAAAAAACCTACGACGAGATGTCTTTCCAGTTAGGTTCTTTAGTTGCTAAAATTCACACGTTAGAGTATCCGGGATTCGGAAGGTTCGATTTCGAGTCTGCGCTGCGAGGCGAACTGAGGGGGAGCAAAACAACCTTCTACGAATACGTGACCGTGCGACTGGATTCTGATTTGGAATATTTGAGAGCTGCAAAACTCATAACCGCTGCCATTTCCGACAAGATTCTTGACGCATTCCAAGAGCGCAAGCAAATAATCAACATTAAACAAGGCGTCCTGGTTCATCACGACCTGGCCGACCATAACATAATGTTTGAGGGTGCTATGATTACAGGTATTTTTGACTGGGAAGCATGCGTGGTTGGAGACCCAGTTCTAGATCTCGCATCGTGTCCCACCTGGAAGACGCACTACCCAAGAGAAGAAAAACTCATTGAGGGATATAAAAGCGTCACTGAATTACCGAGCGATTTTGAAGAGAAGATGAAGATCTATCGATTGCGCACAATGCTATGGAAGATGGTTTATGCCATTCGCGCCAACATACTCGGAACCGGTGACGTTAGAGTCAAAGTTTTTAACGACTCGCTAACAGCGCTAGACCTTAAATAATGCACTCAGCTTCTCAAAAATTCAGGAAACAATATATATTTATAACGGCACAATAACACTCAGTGATTTTCTGGTCGCAGATGTAACTAGCAAAAGTTTTGAATCAGAGGTTCTCAAATCAAAAACCCCAGTAGTCGTGGATTTCTGGGCTGTGTGGTGCGGTCCATGCAGGATTTTCAGCCCCACCATAGAAGAGGTCTCGAAGGAGTATGACGGCAAGGTGAAGTTCGTCAAGCTCAACACAGACGACAATTCTGACATCGCCCAGGAGTACAACATAATGAGCATCCCAACGGCCATGCTGTTTGAGAACGGCCAGGCGAAGGCCATGTCTGTCGGCGCGGTTCCCAAGACCGAGTTCAAGAAGTGGCTCGACAGCAACATCTGAGTCCTTTTATCAGATAAGTCTTTATTTGCTCCAGTGCAGAGTTTATCTGTGATGCTTTGTCGGATAACACACCCAGAGGGGTAAGGGACTTCTCCCCAGCCGAGGCGATATCTCTTAAGCGCATAAGCGGCATTGCCGAGGAGGTGTTCAAGCGCTTCGGCTTCTATCCTTTAGAGACCCCAGCCCTTGAGAACATGAGCGTGCTCAACTCAAAGGCGTACGGCGACGAGCCCAGCAAGGAGATCTTCGTCATGAAGGACGAAGAGACCGGCCTGAGGTACGATTTCACAGTTCCGCTCGCAAGGTACGTCGCAGCCAACAAGGACCTTGTGCTTCCCTTCAAGAGGTACCAGATAGGCAGTGCGTGGAGGAAGGACGAACCGCAGAAGATGCGCTACAGGGAGTTCGCGCAGGCAGACGTTGACATAGTTGGCAGCGCCGAGACTGGCAGCGATGCAGAGGTGATAGCGGCAGCGGCCCTGGTGCTCGAAGAGCTCGGAATGAGAAACTACGTAATACTGGTCAACAGCCGCTCGCTCCTCAAACAGGTTATACTGGGCCTTGGAGTGCCCGCAGACAAGGAGGTGCAGGCGATAAGGATACTGGACAAGCTGCAGAAGCTAAAGCGCGAGGAGTCGCTGGCGCAGCTCTCGGCTCTGGTTCCCGAAGGGCAGGTCGCTGAGAAGCTGCTCGGCTTCGTGGAGCAGGAAGGCAGCAACGAAGAGAAGCTTCAGAGAGTGTCTGCGAACGTTGCCGAATCCAAGGACGAGGTTGCGAGGATGCAGGAACTACTCAAACTTCTTTCCGCTTACAAGCTCAACGGCAAGATCGTATTCGACATGGCGCTGGCCAGGGGTTTCGACTACTATACCGGATTCGTCTGGGAGTTCGCGATAGAGGAGGAGGGCAAGCGCCTGCCTAGCGTGGGCGGCGGCGGGAGATACGACAGCCTGATCGGCATGTACTCCAAGAGGAACACCCCCGCAACGGGCTCATCGTTGGGCATAAGCAGGATCTTCGATGTTATGGGCAGCTCCTCTGCGAGCAAGACATACGCCAAGGTATTTGTTGCGGTGATAGGGCAACAGAATAGCGAGTACGCCCTCAATGCCGCGACCGCGCTGCGCGGCAACGGCATATATTTGGACATGAATCCTCTGGGCCGGAACCTCTCGAAGCAGATGGAGTATGCTTCGTCGCTGGGCATACCCTGGGTCATAATCGTTGGGGACAAGGAGCGCGAGGCCAACAAGCTCAAGCTAAGAAACATGGGCAGCGGTGATGAAGAGCTTATTACTTTGCAGGAGGCAATAGAGAAACTGAGGTAGCAAATCTGCATGGAGAAGGTAAAGCACTACTATAAGATTGGTTTGCTCACTCTCAACAAAGAAGGCACAAAGTTCTTGGTCATAGAGAAGTTCCATGGCGATGTGGGCTACCAGGAATATCAGATGCCGGGAGGGCAGATCGAAAAGGAAACTGAAATGGACTGCCTGAAAAGAGAAACCAAAGAAGAGCTAGATTGCGGAATAAAGTCTGAATCGGTAGAGTATGTCGGTAAGTATGAAGGTCCAGCCGCTGGCGGAGGCTTGTTGACAATGACCATCTACAGGGCTGAGCTGATTGGAGATCCGAAACCTTCCAGTGAGATAAAAAGCCTGCACTGGATCGGAAAGGAATACCAAACTGATTTAAGAGCATCGGAGTTTATAAGAACAAGGATATTTCCGGATCTGATTCGTAAGGGAATACTAAAGTGACGATATGGCCGACGAAGGGAAGAAGCAGGTAGAGGAAGTGACCCAGCGCACGCTGGAGAAAGGGGGCCTCTTGGTAAAGCTGTACTTCGACATGGAGAGCGAGAAGCAGGAGGAGCTGCAGCCGCTCATGGTCGACCTGATAAACAACCGCCTGCTCAAGACCCCAGGAGTTGTGTACTGCGTAGGCGCGATAGACGAGCCTATGAAGCTCAAGGACACCTACTCTACAAGCGCCGAGGTTACCGCGCTCTTCGACGGCATGTGGCCACTGATAAAGGTGATGTTCGACTTCACGCCTGCAGGCGTGGAGATAATGAAGCCCAGCAGGGACTACGTCCTCAAGCCATCGGAGCTGCAGTCCATACTCCTGAACGTGGCGCAGGTATCGCTCGACTACAGCAACTACATACTCAGCCGCGTGCTCAAGCCCGAGGACTACCAGAAGATACAGCAGCAGGTCAAGAACAGGGAGGAACTGGGGAAGAAGCTTCTGGAGAAGAAGGGCCAGGCTCCCGACGCAAAGAAGTAGCGCGCTACTTTGCCAGCCCCCTGAGGAAGAACCTCTTCAGCATCGTGCTCGGCCTGTCCATATCCCCGTACTTGGAGAAGAAGCTCTCGAAGCCCAGGGCCTTAAAGACGCTTATCAGGAACGCCAGCCTGCTCGGGGCAAGGTTCGAATATATGCTGTTTATCACTCCGTGGAGCGCAATGTCCTTTCCAAAGGCCTTTCTGAACCTCTTCTCGTACTCCCCGAGTCCGGTTCCGCGCTTTATGTGAGATTCTATAACGTCAGCGGCTATGATTGCGGCGTTACCGCCAAATACTATCCCACCTCCGGTAGTCGGCTTCACCTGACCTGCGGCGTCCCCAACAAGCAACACCTCCCTCTCAGCGTCTACCACCTTCCTGGCCGTCTGCATCGGTATTAAGCTAGCATATCCGTCGATCATGCGCGCACCGTCAAGGAGCTGTGCGACCTCCTTCAGCCTGACGAACCTGTCGAAAGCGGCCTTGCTGTTCCCGTTCTTTCCTCCGATGCCTATGCCCACTTCTAGCACGCTCTTCGAGTTGGGGCAGAGCCAGGCGAAGAACTTCGGCGCTATGCTGCTGTCAAAGAATAGGTCGACCATCCGCGGATCCGGCGCAGAAACCTCGAATTCGGCCTTGTAGGTAAGCGTATACCTCTCTATCGCTCCCATGGAGAAATGCCTGGCGACGCTCGAGACCGGGCCGTCAGCGCCCACGATTATGCTCTCGCTGCCAATCCCGTCAAGCCTTGCGCCGTCCACCTTCTCGCCCCTGCTGATCTTTGCACCCACAGCCTCGGCTTCATCGCTGCATATGCCGTTGAGCTTCTCCCTGTCAAGCACGTGCGCCTCCGGCTTCTTTGACACTATCCGCATCGTGGCGTCGCCAGAGTGGATGTTTGCACCGAAGAGCGTGTTCGTGATCGCCTTCTCGTATCCTACTTCTAGGCTTTTGAGCCCGCTTATCGAGATTATGCCGCTCGCCTTGGCCGGATACCCAAGCCTGGTCTTCTGGTCGTAGACCCTAGTTCGTATTCCCAGCGAAGCGAGCCTCCTTGCCGCTATCAATCCGGATGTCCCGGCGCCTATGACAGCAACGTTGTCCTTCATCGAAAGCACTAACGCTTCTCATTTTAGCTATTTATAGATTAGTCGAAGCTGTCGCTACTTCCCGGAAGAGATAAGGAAGGGCAAAAACCTGGCGTACTCGACATACTTCGGGATAAGCTCCTTGACCTTCTCCCATTGGTCGCCGCCAAGATCACTAGTGTTCCTTACAAGGCCGGCTTCCAGGGCGTCTTCAAACGACTCGACCCTGCTCATGGTGCTGTCATCGATGTAGAACATCAGTTCCTTTATGCTCCTGTCTATGTCGATCTCTTTGCCCCCGGCCATGAGCGTGTCTATGGCGAAGTGTATGGCGTACGCCTTGACCTTGTTGTCTACTCCTTCCAGCGCCTCCTTCTCCGCCTGCCTGTGCGAGCTTATGCCTTCAGCATGCCTCTGCTCGTGCAAGTATATGAACAGGCCATCGCGCATCTCCTCCAGTTCCTTCTCTCTCAGTATCGCCAGGTGCATCTTTGCAGCCGTCTCGCAGAGCACGAGGTCGACCTTGTGGCTAGGAAGCAGGTGCAGGCTCTGGGAATGCACGTGCCCCTCGCTCTCCCTTAGCACCCGAAACTCTATGCCCTCCAGGTCCGGATACTCTTTGCGAAGCGCAGCCGTAAGCTTCCTGCTAAGCCCTTCATTGTAAACCGAGCCCTGCTGCACTGGCTTCGTTGCCCCGTTTTCCTCCATTCGCTCCTTTTTCTGTTTCCATCCGCACTATAAAAGCATTCGTTTTAGCAAGGGTTATAATAGCGCGCATGCGATATAACTGGGACTGGTACTCATGTCGCTAATTGTCACGGCAATCATAGCGCTATTATCCATAATACTGCCCGGATTTTTCCTTGCGCTGGCGCTGCTCAAGAAGACAAAACTGAACATGTTCGAGATAAGCGCGATAGGCTTCATGTTCGGCCTGATCTTCCCCCCAACTCTCACGTGGCTTGAGTCCTACCTCATGAACTACGTGCATATCTTCACCTTCTCGTCCGCCCTCTATGCTGCAAACGTCATAATACTGACTATAGCGGGCATAGCCCTCTGCGTGCAGCAGGGCGTCCTCGATCTCGGGATGCTAAAACACGAGCCGATGGGCAAGATAGAGAAGGAGGCAAGCGCCGCGTACAAGCAGAGGCTCTCAGAGTTGAGGGCAAAACTCGCCAGCCTCAGCATAGACACAGACCTGATAAGGAAGCACCAGAGCGAGGAGACCGAGCTGGCGAGGAGGCACGCCGAGGAGCGGGCCAGGTCGCAATCGCTGCCGCAGGAGGAAAGGTCTAGGCTCGAAGCTATGCATTCTGCAGAGGAAAGGAAGCTGATAGAGGAGCACGAGCGCGAAGAGCGCATGCTGCTGCAGAACAAGAAACCCGAGGATACAAGGGCCATGGTCGTCTGGGGCACGCTGCTAGTCCTCATTCTGCTCACCTTTGGCACAAGGATGATGAGCATCGGCATAGCGCCGCACTTCTTCGAGTTCGACCCTTATTTCGACATGCAGAGCACCCAGTTCCTCATCTCGCACGGATACCAGTGGCTCTACGACACCTCATCGTGGCCAACCGCCATAAACGGCACGCCGCACAGGATAGAGCCGATAGTTCCGTATCTTGAAGCCTATTGGTACCAGATAAGCAATCCGCCTAGCAATCAGATAAGCACGACGCTGCTGAGCAACGTAAGCAGCATCTATCCTCCGATAACTGCGGCGCTCCTGGTCTTCATAGTCTTCATGTTCCTCTACCATATGTACGGCGACATTCCTGCCCTGATAGGGGCTGCACTGACAACCGTGATGCCTGCGCTGATAACAACGTTCATAGCAGGCGAGCAGCTCGTGGAGCCGTGGGGCATATTCGCCATGTTCTTCTTCTACGCCGCTTATCTGCTTGCGGTCCAGAATCCTGGCGAGAAACGGTTCGCGATACTGGCAGGCATAGCATTCGTATCCTCGTTCCTTGGTGCGCACTACTACACTGCGATAGCAGGAGTGTTCGCCCTCTACATAGCGGTGCAGGGCATGCTCGATGTGCTGCGTGGGAAGAAGATGAAGGACTTCTACATAATGAACGCGATCGTGATAGGCATAATCATCTTCTTCTACATTCCTTTCGGCCCTTACGGTTCTGTGCTCGCCAACGCCATACCAAGCGTCCTCGGAGTGCCGGTCATAATATCCTTCCCGCTTCTTGCACTGGCGCTCGTGGCCGTGTTCGAGTACGCGCCTATATACGCTAAGAAGTACAGGCTGCTCAGCAGGGACATGAACTTCGAGCTCAAGCTCGCGTGGCTCGCGGCAATGGTCGTCATCGCCCTGCTGCTCGTGCTCTTCACCCCTCTTGGCAAACCCGTGGACAGGTACCTCGCGCTCAGTTCTCACTACACCACGCCTTCGATAGCGCTCTTCATGACTGTCCAGGAGTACGAGCCTACGGGCTTCAACTTCAACTTCGGGTCGGCCGGCTTCGGTCCCATAGGCGCAAGTTTCTACGGCGTCAACGCCATCGTGTGGTTCGTGCTCATCGTATTTACTGCATTGGCGGTGCTTGCTGTGCTGAAGAAGGACTCCAAGGGCGGCATCCTGGCCCTAGCCGCGATATGGCCGCTTGCGATAGCCGGCATGATAGAGGTCAAGTACCTGCCGCACTTCGGCGTCGGGTACATACTGGCACTCGGGATCATAATCGGAGAGCTGCTGCTCATGACCAAAGGCAAGGAGAGGGAGCTGAGCAGATGGATCGTATTGTTCGCAGTAGCGATCATCGTGCTTCTTGAATCGACCTCGCTGATTAGCCTCGTAGGCGCGTCATCAAGCTCGTGCCCCACGATAAATTCCCAGGGCAACTCCCTGGCATTTGACGTGTTCTGCAACACAGTGCCCCAGGCGTGGCTCAGTGCAATGGCGTGGGCGCAGCAGAACATAGGCCCGTACGCCCCGCGCATCCTTTCGTGGTGGGACTACGGCGACTGGATAAACTGGTTCGGAAACAGCAACGCCGTTCTCAGGGGCGATAACTCCATAGCAACCCTCGACTACGCCACAGCCGCCAGGTACGTGCTCGGACAGGCAGATGGCTACGGCCCAGCCAACCTCTCCAGCTTCATGAACAACGTCGTGTACGCCAAGTACGTGATATTCGACGACCAGCTCACTGCGAAGTGGCAGGCTCTCGACTTCCTCGCATGCGTTCACACAAACCAGACCAGCAGGGCGTATGCTATACAGGCAGCTAATGGAACGGGCCAGCCCTACGCGCTAGGCACTTCGCAGTGCGAGCTCTCACACGACCCTGCATATGCTTTCATCCCGTTCTCGACCAGTAACATAAACAACTACTGCCAGTTCAAGAACAGCAACGTATCGGCGCTCAAGACCATAATACTCGCTGGTTCGCAGGCCCTGAACGAGACCTACTGCGCCCCTGTTAACTTCACCAGCAGCTCTGTGAGGCTGCTCAACTCTAACGGCAACAAGACAAACATACTCATCATACCAAGCACGCAGTTCTTCGCAGGCGTCAGTAACCTGAGCGGGCAGCAGTATCTCACGTTCATACCGCTCTATCTGCCCAACGGACCCAACGACACAATCACCAACGCGCCCACCAAGTTCTACGACAGCAACTACTACCGCGCGTTCTACCTCGGCAGCCTGCCCGGCTTCACGCTCGCATATCCCGGCAACTTCACTGGCATAAATTATGTGAATGGCACCTGGCCGGTCATGGTCTACCGGGTCGATAACTACACCGGCCCGCTTCCTACCGTGGCTCCCAAGCCCGCATGGGTGGTGAACAACTTCACGATGCCCGGCTGACCTTCAGTGCAAGCCTTAAAATTTCTTGATGTGCAAATATGCCTATGGCAGTCAACGACGAGGACGTTAAGGCCGCAAAGAGCATTCTCTGGCCAGATGAAAAGGTGGAGGTCACTGTCAGGCAGAGGCGCATAGGCCCCGGGGGCTCGGCCACCGCTCCCACTTCTGTGCTTGCTACAGACAAGCGCATAATCATACTCAACAGGGCCACGCTCGGCATAAGGCAGGACTACGAGGCCATACCGTATAGGCAGATCACCAGTGTAAGGCTCGAACACGGAATGATCTCCTCATCGGTTTTCGTCAGGGTCATGGGCTACGATAGGGACCAGGGTCTGCTGAAAAACGGGAAGGAAGAGGGCGAGATAGACGGGCTCAGCAACAGCGACGCCAAGACGCTCGCCGACTATCTTAACAGGAAACTTGAAGATGCAGAGCAGGAACCTGAAAGCAGCAATGCGGATGCAGGGAGCGAGGTTGCCGTTTACTGCTCTAAGTGCGGTGCCAAGAACCAGCCCGGTTCTAAGTACTGCTCGCGCTGCGGCGCGCCGCTTGGGAACTAGCGCTCGGAAAGGTATAAAAGGGTATTCCTGCATAAATTATCATCGTATACTTATAAAATATACAATACAGTTTTGACACGATTTTGGGGGCTTTATACTACAAAGTGAGACCATGGCGGAAAACCAACTAGGACAGCAGTACATGATATTGCCCGAAGGGGCGAGCAGGATTCTCGGAAGGGAGGCGCAGCGAACCAACATAGCCGTTGGCTATGCGGTGGCTAGCATAGTCAGGAGCACGCTCGGGCCCAAGGGAATGGACAAGATGCTCGTTAGCGAGCTCGGGGACATAGTGATAACGAACGACGGTGCATCGATACTTGAGGAGATGAACGTAGAGCACCCGGTCGCGAAGCTCATGGTGGAGATAGCCAAGAGCCAGGACAAGGAGGTGGGCGACGGAACTACCACCGCTGTTATAATCGCGGGCGAGCTGCTCAAGAACGCTGGGGACCTGATAGAGAAGGGAATAAACCCCAACACGATAATCAAGGGCTACGAGATGGCAGCGGAAAAGTCGAAGGGCATACTCCTCGACTGCTCCGAGTCAGTGACCCTCAACGACGACGAGAAGCTGGAGAAGATAGCCATGGTGTCTGTCGGTTCGAAGAACATAGGCAACGATTCCACGAGGAAGTACCTATCTGGGCTGGCGATAAAGGCGATAAAGCAGGTCGCGGAGAAGCGAGACGGGAAGGTAGTGATAGACAAGGACTTCATCAAGCTTGAGAAGAAGGAAGGCGGAAGCGTCGAGGAGACGCAGTACATAAACGGAGTGCTTGTAGACAAGGAGGTCGCGCACCCCGGAATGCCGAAGAGCATCAAATCGGCGAAGATAGCACTCCTCGACCTCGCTCTCGAGATCGAGAAGACAGAGACCGATGCGAGGATAGAGATCACCTCTCCGGAGCAGATGCAGAGCTTCCTGCAGCAGGAGGAGAAGATGCTAAAGGGCATGGCGGACAAGGCAGCAAAGAGCGGCGCCAACGTCCTCTTCGTGCAGAAGGGAGTAGACGACGTCGCGCAGCACTACCTGGCCAAGTCGGGAGTGATGGCGGTAAGGAGGGTGAAGAAGAGCGACATGGAGAAGCTCTCCAAGGCAACTGGAGCCAAGGTCGTTACGAGCCTTGACGATCTCAAGGCTACGGATCTGGGCTTCGCCGGAATGGTCGAGGAAAGGAAGATATCGGGAGAGCAGATGGTCTTCGTGGAGAAGTGCAAGGACCCGAAGAGCGTAACCATATTCGTGAGAGGCGGGACGAAGCAGGTCGTTGACGAGACAGAGAGAGCGCTCACTGACGAGATAGGCGCGCTGACAAGCGCACTCGAGGTCGGCAAGTACGTCTACGGAGGCGGGAGCACCGAGGAGTATGTTGCAAAGGGCCTGAGGGACTATGCGAACAACGTTGGCGGAAGGGAGCAGCTGGCCATACAATCGTTTGCCGACTCGCTCGAGGCGATACCCAAGACGCTGGCCGACAGCGCCGGCATGGACGCCATAGACACGATAGTCCAGCTAAGAAGCAAGCAGAAGGGCAAGGAGGGCAAGAGCTTCGGCGTCGATGTGCACCGCGGCGTGATCGGCGACATGGACAAGCTCGGAGTGATCGAGCCCGTGAAGATAAAGCTTCAGGCAGTGTCGAGCGCCATGGAGGCGAGTGTGCAGATCCTCAGGATAGACGACATGATAAGCAGCAAGGGCAGCAGGCCCGCCGGCCCTCCTGGCGGCGGGGGCATGCCTGGCATGGGAGGGGAGGCCGACTAGGCCTAGCCTAGACCCCTCTTTTATACCTTC
>JAKASF010000029.1 GCA_021828295.1 Microcaldota archaeon | reverse complement strand
ACGGTTCCAACAGGCTACTGGCCCTTTAAGCCCAATAATCGCGGACACCACTTGTGCCGCCGGTATTACCGTGGCGGCTGCCACCGGTCTTACCCAGCACTTATTCGCCAAGCTAACTAGACTTGGCAAAAGGCACACCGAAGTGCGCCACTCAGACTCCCCCCATCACGCTTTCGCGCATTGTGGAGTTTTCGCGCCTGCTGCACGCCGTAGCGCTAGGGCCCTTGTCTCAGTGCCCTTCTCGGGGCTTCCGCTTTCACGTCCCCTACGGGTCAAAGGTATGGTGGGCCGTTACCCCGCCATCTGCCTGATCCGACGCAGTCCCATCCTCGAGCCGCTATGGTACAATTTCCATAGCGATTTCGGCCAGAGTTCCATTCCAGAGCCCCTGGCCTATGTGATATTAGCCACAGTTTCCCATGGTTATGCCCCTCTCGAGGTTAGATTGACTACGCGTTACTGAGCCGTACGCCGCCCACCGAAGCCGGTGAGCAAACTTGCATGGCTGTCGAAATCTGATAGCAGTGTCCTCCAGCAGCATCGACTGGTGTCAATGTACTGGTGTGTATTTATGTACTATGTCTGTATGTTCCGCGAGCAATTTGCGAGTTCGCAACTACTTGCATTCCTCAAGACTAAATCTAATTGCCAAGGCAATTTTCACAGCGCACTCAGGGTCTTAGAAACCCCAGAATGCAGGATAGTATATGCAGGAAACAGTTTATATACTTGACTTTGGAGTGAGAATGGGAGAACTTGACGCTGGTCTCGGAAAAACGCAGGACGCCAATAACTAGAGGCGAGGTCGTGATGACGCTCAACGCGCTGGCGCGCGGTGCAGGGTGGCGCATGCGCGTCAAGGGAGACGTTGAAGCGGAGGGCGTGGCGCAGGCGCTGCGCGAGGTCTCCGGCGCTTTTGGGATGGGACAGGAGACCGCAGAATTGGGATTCGACGTGCCCGCGAGAGGATCCGAATTCGGAGACGGACAGGTTTCGCACCTGGAGACCGAGACAATGAGCAAAAGCGGGATCAGGCGCACGCTGAACTCCCTTTACTCCAGATACGCTTCTGAATCGAGACTGGCATACAGGGAGGGCAACACCAGGCAGAAGAGGATTACTACAGGAAAGTTCAACGCGATAGTGGCGCTGCAGGTCAACCTCAGGTACTAGCGCTACATCCTGCCGCTCGACTCTCCGGTTGCCACGCCGTTGGCGATCAGGTGCGCGAGCCTGAGCAGCTCGACGGCACCACGCTGCAGCCCCAAGAATTCATTCTTGCTTATTCCCGAACGCTGCACATAGAAACCGTTAGCGCGCTCTATCTTTAGCTTGGAGTTGAGCCTTGAGAGCAGCGCGAGCCTCTTCGCCGAACCGACGCCTTTTGCCCTTATTGCTTTCTCCAGATCTTTGCCGTGGGGCTTCCTCCTAACGATGCTCACCACCGGAATGCCGAGCTCTCTGCTGGCCTTGATGATGTCGACCATGTTCAGGCCCGCGAGCGTCACGCCATGAATGGCCACAAGCTTGATCTGGTCTGAGAAACGTGAATGCACAACCTTGCTGACGAGTTTCTCTGTCGCGTCGCTGCCGTCCACCTTCACGCGGAACGAGAGCACGCCCTCTACGACGTTGGGCCTGCCAACCACGCCCACTACCAGCGCTTCCTTGTCGCTCTTCCGAAAAGAGGAATCGTCTATCGCAAGAATCCTTATGCCCTGCTTTACCGGCATCGAACTACTTCTTGGGTATCTCGCCCTCGAGGTCCTTGAGCTCGTCCTCCAGGGACTCTATCGCCTTTATCACGAGACCCTTCGCGTTCTTCGATGACTTGACTATCAGCCTCGGGTCGCCTGTCTCGGGGTGGTCCTTCTCCACGCTTGAGAACTCGACGTCCTTGCTCTCAGAGAGCTTCTCCTTTATCAATTCCGCGAGGCTCCTGTCGGCCCCGACAAGCTCCGCAACGAAGCTCTTGCTCTCATCTTCTATGACGTTGACTTTTATCTGCATCTCACGCACCACAATAAGCTATTTTATTGCTATCCTTACATATTTATAGGTTAAGATAGCAGTATATTCGCTATTTTCGGTCTTCAGCATGGCAAATGTATACGAGGTAGACTCAGGCAAACTGGTTAGCGCAGCTGCCATGAAGCTGAAGGAGAAGGGCATCGCGAAACCAGCATACCTCGACTACGTCAAGAGCAGCCCGAGCAGGGAACGGATACCGCAGCAGAAGGACTTCTGGTACATACGAAGCGCCTCACTCTTGAGGCAGGTATACGTCAGCGGCCCCGTGGGGGTATCGAGGTTGAGGACGAGGTACGGAAGCAAGAAGGGCCACGTCGTCTCCAGGCACCACCACATGCGCGCCGGGGGCAGCATAATCACAGATGCGCTAAACGCGCTCGAGAAAGCTGGATACGTCAAGAAGGGCAAGCAGGGCAGGGAGATAACGCCCAGCGGCAGGTCGCTGCTGGACAAGGTGGCGAACGAGCTGACGCGCGGTGCTTGAAATTGGCAGATGACGCTTCACAGGCAGATAACGAGACGCAGGCAAAGGCAAGGAAGGAGATGCAGAGGCGCCTGCGGGAGATGCAGGCCGAGCAGGAGAGGAAGGCAACAGTCAAGAGGCTCATGACTCCGGGAGCCTACGAGAGGCTCATGAACGTTCGGGTCTCGAACCACGAGCTCTACTCGCAGCTGCTAGATCTGCTCATCGCGATGGCGCGGAGCAACAGGGTAACGGGACAGATAACCGAGGTGCAGCTCAGGGACCTGCTCACAAGACTGACATACAAGCCGGAATCGAAGATTGAGTTTAAGCACAAGTGATTGCATGGGAAAGAAGAGCTTCAAGAAGAAGATGATGCTGGGCAAGAGGCTGAAGCGCAACAGGCGCATGCCGGTACTGGCGATGGTGCGCACGCACCGCAAGCTCCAGTCGAACAAGTTCCAGCGCGACTGGAGGCACAGGAAGCTCAAGCTCAGCACCTGGCACAAGAGGAAGAGGCTGGGCATCTAGAGTCTAGTGGAACTTGAACAATAGGGATGGCATATGGCGCAGAGCACAACACCGACGACGCAGACCAAAGCGATTACCATAAACCTCAGGAAGAGGCTGATCAGGCTGCACAGCAGGCGCAGGAGGAAGCGCGCCGCGGGCCTGGTCAGGGAGGCTGTGGCGAGGTTCACCAAGACAGACGAGGCGAACGTCAGGCTCAACAAGGAGCTCAACGAGTTCATACAGAAGAACGCGAGCGGGGCGTCGTTCCTGTGGGCGAGGATGAAGGTCAACGCTGAGAAGACCGGAGAGATGGTAGAGGTCAAGATGCCGCAGTCGAAGGCGCAGCAGCAGGTGCGGGCGGCGAAGCCGGATGCAAAGAAGGAGGAGAAGAAGGAAGCGAAGGCGAACGCGGAGAACAAGACAGGCAAGGAGGGGAAGCAGGCGAACAAGGCGGGCAAGGAACCTAAGCAGCAGAAGCAAGCTTGATCACGATGGGCATAGAGAAGCTCGAGATACTGGGCAACGACTACATAGGGGCGTGGGTCGTGGCCACAGACAAATTCTTCCTCATGGGTAACGAGGTCAGCAAGGGCGAGGAACGGGTCCTGAGGGAGGCGCTCGGAGTGGATGGAATAAGGACGAGCGTGACAGGAACCGGATTCGTGGGCATATACGCAGCAGCAAACTCCAACGGCGTCCTGCTCCCGTACGGCACCGAGGAGCGCGAGGTTGCAGAGCTGAAGCGCCAGCTCGATGGTTTGAATGTGCACATGCTGCATACGGACTACAACGCGCTGCGGAACAACATACTCGTGAACGACAAGATCGCGGTGGTGAATCCTGCGTACGGGAAGGGCGAGGAGAGCGAGATAGCGGACGCGCTCCAGGTGGAGGTGGTGAAGGCGGCGGTGGGCGGATTCAGTACCGTGGGGGCGAACAACATAATGACAAACAAGGGGCTTGCGATAAACAACAGGGCCACGGAGCACGAGAAGGCGCATATGGAGAGCGTGACGGGTATGAAATCCGAGCAGTCGACTGCGAACCTCGGCTCGGTCAGCATAGGGCTCTGCACGGTTGCGAACTCGAACGGGCTGGTGGTCGGAGAAACGACAACCGGATTTGAGCTCTCGAGAATAGCCGAGGCACTTAATCTGTGAGTCTAATGCGGAATACTAGGGGAGCCTTCCTCTGGATAACTGGCATAATGAGGAGGAGCGGTATCAACTTCCTGATCGTGGGAGGGTTTGCGGCGAAGATGTACGGCTCGAAACGCAGGCTGGCCGACATCGATATAGAGATAAGGGGCAGGCACATCGAGAGGCTTCGCCCGCTTGTCTCCAGGTACATCACATTCGGACCTGGGCGTTACCTGGACAGGCACTGGGATCTCAGGTTGATGACGCTGCGCTACCGGGGCCAGACGATTGACGTGTGTGATATAGACAACGAGAAGATATTCGACAGGCTCTCTAAAAAATGGGTCAGGATGGAGGATACGCTCTCAGGGAAAAGAATGACGATTTACGGAACAAGAGCGCTTGTTATGCCAAAGCGCGCCCTTGTCGCATACAAAAAAAGACTTGGCCGGGGCGTGGATCTCGAAGATGTCAGGCAGTTGACAGGATAGGATTAAAAGCATACGCGCGCAAGTCCTTGACAGATGAGCGGATGGCAGCAGACAGCGGCAAGCGTGAGGAAGAGATAAATCGCCTTTTTTACCTCCAGAGCCTGTACAACCAACAGTACGAGGCGCTCATGAACGAGCTCACTACGATGAGCATGGCGCAGGCGTCGCTGGAGAGGAACCTGAACCTGCTGGACAGGAAGGACTCGATAAAGGGCACGAGCATCCTTGTCAACGCCGAGGGCGGAACCTATTTCGAGGCAAGCGTCAAGGACATAAAGAAGGTCATAACGTATGTAGGCGCGGGATACCTGGTGGAGAAGGAGGTGGAGCAGGCGAAGGAGTTCGTGAAGAAGAACATCGAGCAGAGCAGGAGCGCGATATCGAAGCTTGCCGAAGACAAGAAGAAGCTGGAGAACGAGATAATGCGCGTGCAGTACGCGATAGAATCGATGCAGCAGAACAGGTAGCCGGCCTGGCATCTGCAGAGCTAAGAAGTTATAAAAGCGCAGACAGATATAAGTAACGAGATTGGATGTTTGAAGGGCTGAAGAAGAAGTTCTCTGATTTTGTCGATGGTCTGAGCAAGAAGGAGAAGAAAGAGAGCGAGCTTCAGCAGCAGCCTGAGGCCGAGAAGGCTGAAGAAAAAAGAGAAGAGTCGCAAAGGATCGAACCCGAGGAGAAGCTCCAGGAAACAGAAGAGGAGAAGAAGCCCGAGTCTGCGCCTCACGAAGAAAAGAGAGCAGAACCGAAGCCGGAACCGAAACCTAAAGTAGAAAAGAAGGAGAAGCAGAAAGGTCCTGACGTGACCTTGGGGACAAAGATAAAGGGCGTGTTCCTGGGGAAGGTAAGGATAAGCGAGAGGGATGCCGACCCGTTCCTGGAGCAGCTCAGGGTCGCACTGCTAGAGACCGATGTCAACTATGACGTGGCCGAGAGGCTGACGCTAAAGCTGCACGACAACCTTGTCGGCAAGGAAGTAGGTACGAGAGACATACAGAAAGAGGTAAGGAACGAGATAAGGAGCTCGCTGATGCAGACCCTGACGAAGAACAGCGGGGTCGACATACTGCAGCGCGCAAAGGAGAAGAAGCAGAAAAGCGAGGGGCCGTTCAAGATACTCTTCCTTGGGCCCAACGGCGCGGGCAAGACCACCACCATAGCGAAGATCGCGCACATGCTCAAGACCAGCGGGATAAGCTGCGTCATCTCGGCCAGCGACACGTTCAGAGCGGCGGCGATAGAGCAATCTGCAATACATGCGAAGAGGCTCGGCGTCGATGTGATAAAGGGCACGTACGGAGCCGATCCCGCGAGCATCGCCTTCGATGCGGTCGCGTACGCGAAGGCCCACGGGCTCGACGCTGTGCTGATAGACAGCGCGGGCAGGCAGGAGACGAACAAGAGCCTAATCGAGGAGCTGAAGAAGATGGTGCGCGTCAACAAGCCGGACCTCTGCATCTTCATCGGCGAGGGAATCGCGGGAAATTCTCTGCTCGAGCAGGTGAAGCAGTTCGACCAGGCAGCGAAGCTCGACGGCGTGATACTGACGAAGCTCGATGTGGACGCCAAGGGCGGCAACACGCTCTCCATACTGAGCGACACGACCGTGCCGGTCCTCTACTTCGGAATGGGCGAGAAGTATACGGATCTTATGCCGTACAGCCCGCAGTTCGTCGTGGACAACATAGTGCCGAACTGAACCAGTAACGCATTAATAAGCTTTCCAACCCAAGTAGTAGCGGCTTAACCCCGGGGGGTTTTTGTCTATGGTCAGCATCGAGGACATAGCCTGGACTGAGAAGTACAGGCCTTCTAAAATCAGCGAGATAATCGGTCAGGGAGCTATAGCTCAGAGGCTCGGCGCGTTTGTAAAATCGAAGAGCTTCCCGAACATGATATTTGCAGGACCAGCAGGAGTGGGCAAGACAACATCCGCGCTTGCGATGGCGAAGGAGCTTTACGGCGACGAGCTGAACGAAGCTTTCCGTGAACTCAACGCGAGTGATTCTAGAGGGATAGATGTCATAAGGGGCAGCGTTAAGGAGTTCGCAAGGACCCTGCCGCTGACAAGCGGGCTCGTGAAGATCATCTTCCTCGATGAGGCCGACGCGCTCACTCCGGAGGCGCAGCACGCGCTCAGGCGAACGATGGAGCGCTACTCCGCAACAACAAGATTCATCTTCAGCGCCAACTACGCGAGCAAGATAATAGAGCCGATACAGAGCAGGTGCGTCGTGCTGAGGTTCAAGCCGCTGAACGAGGAGGAGGTGAAGAAGTACATACACAGGCTGGAGAAGGGCGAAGGTATGGAGATAGATGACAAGGCCGTCGAGGCCCTTGTTTATGTCAGCGAAGGCGACCTGAGGAAGCTCACGAACGTGC
>JAKASF010000028.1 GCA_021828295.1 Microcaldota archaeon | reverse complement strand
ACCGATCTTCGACCGCATGCTCGATGTTGACGAGATGAAGGCGCTCTGTCTGGGCGAGGACGAGATACTCGATTTCGGCAAGGTCGGAAAGCTGAGAAGCGTGTGACCATGAAGCTCTATGTTTACACAGACGGCGCCTCTCGTGGCAATCCGGGTGAGAGCGCCTCCGGCTACATGATAATGGACACCTGGCACACGCCGCTCTACAGGCATGTGTTCTACAACGGCAGGTGTACGAACAACGTCGCCGAGTACAAGGCGATAATCTCCGCGCTGAAGAAGGCGCTCGGGATGGGCAAGGACGGGATCGAGCTTGTGCTCGCCTCTGACAGCAGGCTGGTCATAAACCAGCTTGCCGGAAAGTACAAGGTGAAAGACAAAGAGTTGAAGAAGCTGAACACCGCGGCGAGGTCGCTGCTCAAGAAGTTCGAGAAATACGAGCTGCTGAACGTTCCAAGGGAGAACAGGCACGTCGCCTCTGTCGACGCCGAGCTGAATTCCTTCCTCGATTCCGAGGTACAAGATAAAGTATAAATACTCGGAAAACAACAGGTTGTTGCACAGTGTTGTAAATGGCGAGCAGCAAAGGGAAACCGGTCAATACGCCTCCAGCGGACGCGAAGGAGGTCTACGACCAGGCCGGCAAGCTCTTCGAGGAGAACAAGTTCGACGAAGCGATAGCGCTGTACACACAGGCCATTGAGAAGTATCCCGATTATTCGAGCGCGTACTTCAACCGCGCGCTCTCGTACGCGCTGCAGAGCGAGTATGAGAAGGCGACGAACGACGCGATGAAGGTCATGGAGCTGGAACCGAACGCTCCCGATGCCCCTTACGTGATGGGCGTCATAAGCGAGTACCAGCAGGACATGGACGGCGCTAAGGAGTGGTACGAGAAATCGCTGAAGAACAACCCAGAGTACGCGCAGGCGAAGGACAGGCTGAAGATGCTCAAGGAGAAGATGAAGGGCGCGCAGCCGGGACTTAAGGCGAAGGGCGAGGAGGTCACGCAGACCGTGGTTGAGGAGGGCCAGATAAAGAAGGTGGCGTGGTTCACCTCGGACATAACCTTCAAGGACATAGTGGGCATGGAGAAGCAGAAGCAGCTCATACACGACAACATAATACTTGCGATAACTAAGCCGCAGCTGCTCCAGGCATACGGGAAGAAGCTAGGCCTGGGAGTCATCTTCTACGGCCCGCCGGGCAACGGCAAGTGCCTTGACAAGGATGCTGAAGTGCTCCTTCCGGATGGCAGAGTGATGAGGATTGAAGAGGTTGTCGAAAGAAAGGAACCGTTTATTCTGACACTGACGGCCAAGCACAAGCTTGCTGTGAGAAAGGTCTCTGGCTGGTGGAAGCTAAAGGGCAAACCGCTTCTTAAGATAGTCACAAAAAGAGGAAGGGTTGTCAGGTGCACCCCGGAGCACCCTTTCCTTGTTAAGGAAGGCTGGAAAGAAGCCGAAAAACTGGCTGTGGGGGAACGCATTGGGGTGCCCAGACACGTGCCCATATTTGGAAATTCAGCAATGCGGGAGTGCGAGGTAAAGCTCCTTGCATACTTCATCGCGGAGGGTGGGCTCACAGGAGGCGACCCGGTATTCACTAACTCGGACCCTGAAATGATAGAAGATTTCAGATCCGCCACGGTGCAGTTCGATAGCGCGCTTCACATAAACACACGTGTTGATATGCGGGTTACCGATGGTTCGCTGGTCACCCTGCAGGCAGCCGGAAGGTACTTGACCTCTAAAGGCCCGCAGACCAGGAGCTCTATGCAAAAGTTCCTCGATATGCACGGGCTCTCGTTCACCAGCTCGTACGACAAAAAGGTGCCTGGCGCCGTATTCACTCTCCAGAAGAGGCTTGTTGCGCTGTTCCTCAACAGGCTTTTCTCCGGAGACGGATGGTTCGCAGAGCAGCTGGTTCCGGGCGACAGATACGGAACAAAGAGGCAGAGAGAAATAGGCTATTCAAGCAACTCGGAGACCTTGATAAGGCAGATTCAGCACCTACTGCTTCGCTTCGGAATACTTTCGAGCATATTCAAGCATGGCAAAGGATTCCAGTTGCTGATACAGAGGAACAGGGACATCGACACGTTCGTGGATGAGATCGGAATGTTTGGAGCTAAGGCTGCCCTATTGGTGAAAAAGAAAGTCTCATGGAGCAAGATCAAGAAGAGGGGGGGCAACAGGGTCGTCTATGAAGAGATAAAAACCATAGAGAAAGTCGACGCTCCTGATTACGTATATGACCTCACTGTGGATGACACGCACAACTTTGTGGCCAATGACTTTTTCGTACACAACACCCTGCTGGTCAGGGCGATAGCCGGAGAGACCAAGGCCAAGTTCATAGTAATGCACATCAACGAGATAGTGGACATGTACGCCGGCAACACGGAGAAGAACCTGCACGCGGTCTTCGAGCAGGCAAGGAAGAACGCCCCGTGCATCGTCTTCGCGGACGAGATAGACGCGCTGGGTACAAAGCGAGAAGGCGAGCAGCAGGGCAACATGCGCATGGCGGTCAACCAGTTCCTGCAGGAGCTCGACGGAGTGGAGAAGAACCCGGAGGGCATATTCATAATAGGCGCAACGAACCAGCCGTGGGACATGGACCCGGCGCTCAAGCGGCCGGGCAGATTCGGCGAATCGGTCTACATGCCCGCCCCGAAGTACAAGGACAGGAGGGAAGCTTTCAGGTACAACACGAGGAAGATGCCGCTTTCGAAGTTCGTGAGCTTCGGCAGGCTGGCGCGCGCGACGTGGGGCTTCTCGATGGCCGACATATTCTCGATATGCGACAAGGCCGCGCTGAAGGTAGCAGCTGAGGAGGACAGGACTGGCAAGAAGAGACCGATAGGAATGAAGGACCTCATGGCGATGGTGAAGGAGGGCGGGAGCTCTCTGGACGAGTGGTACGCGATGGTCAAGAAGGAGGTCATAAGCAAGACCGAGACCACCATAGTAGAGGGCAAGAAGCAGGAGACGATAAAAGAGGGCAGGCTCACCCCTGAGGAGAAGCAGCGCTACAAGCCGATGATCAAGGACATAAAGAAGAACCTCAACCCAGTCAATATATTCGTGAAGAAGCTGATGAGGTTCTGGGCCGTCTATCTGTTCTAGCTCTCGTCTTTTTCCCCGAAACCCTGGGTTCTAATCAACGCTAAGGACATGCCGTCCTTCATGCCCCTGTCAGATTCCATTAGTATCTCGGTCTTGGACTTCGCTGGTATTTTCCCTTCCCTTATCATGACTTGGAACGTGATGTGCCTTATTGCCTCTATGTCCCTGCGTTCCTCGTTTCTCGGAATCGCGGTGTCGTCCGGCACTATGGCGCTAAGGATGAGCAGCTCTCCGAGAAGATGTGAATCACCATAGGCCTTCCTCTTCAGTCTCTCGAACTCCTTATTTGCACCAAGCTTTTGCTTCGCGTGTTCCATTCCCGATCCGAGATGGCTTTGCTTGCATGCAATAAAAAGATTTTGAGGGGATAGGTCACCTGACGTTTCCCGATGCACTGACACGTATTTAAGAATTGGCGGCTCATTAGCGTCATGAGATACACCTGTCCCATGCATCCGGAAGTGCACACCGATAAGCCGGGCAACTGCCCGAAATGTGGAATGCGGCTCGTTCAGAGTGAAGACAAAACGAAGGACGGCACGAAGTAAGTCAGCATGGCAACTGATCCGGTTTGCGGAATGTATGTTGACGAGAAGAGCACGAGGCTCACCAGCGAGCGGCAGGGAAGGAAGTACTACTTCTGCAGCACCACCTGCCAGCTGCAGTTCGAGAAGCCCGAGAGGGAGCTTGCGGGGCTGAAGCGCGCGCTCGAGATCGCGTGGCCGCTTACGATAGTAGTGGCGATCTTCACCTACGTTGTTTCGGCATCGTACGGCAACTACCTGATGTTCGTGCTAGCGAGCGTGGTGCAGTTCTATTCTGGCAGGAGGTTCTACGCCGGGCTGCTCGATGCGATAAGGAACAGGTCGAGCAACATGGACACGCTCATAGCCATAGGCACGAGTGCGGCCTGGGCCTACAGCACTGTCGTGGTGCTCGTTCCGTCCTTCTTCCCCACCGGCGGAATCTACTTCGACACCTCGACGATCATAGTGGCGCTGATACTGACCGGAACGTACATGCAGCGCCTTGCTGAAACGCGCGCGTCTAGCGCAGTATCTGCGCTAATTGCGCTGCAGCCGAAAATCGCGCATGTGGTGGTTGGAAGCGACGTTGTTGACAAGCGGATAGAAGAGATTAAGGTTGGAGATGTGCTTCTGGTAAAGCCGGGCGAGAAGATCCCCACAGACTCGGTAGTGATCGATGGAGAGAGCTCTGTTGACGAATCGATGATAACCGGAGAGAGCATGCCGGTAACTAAGAGGAAGGGCGATAAGGTGACGGGCGGAACGATAAACTCAACGAGCTCGCTTAGGGTGAGGGCGGAGAAGGTGGGAGAGGACACGGCGCTGGCGCAGATAATAAAGATAGTGCAGGACGCGGCTTCGAGCAAGGTACCGATACAGAAGCTCGCGGACAGGATATCGTCGTACTTCGTGCCGATTGTGGTGCTTATCGGGATACTCGCGGCACTGGGTTGGTACTTCTTCGCTGGAGTGAGCGCAAGCGTGGCGATGCTGATATTCGTGAGTGTGCTCATCATTGCGTGCCCCTGCGCCCTCGGGATAGCGACGCCGGCTGCGCTACTCGTTGCCTCAGGAAGGGCTGCGAAGAACGGCATACTTGTTAAGAGCGGGGAGAGCTTGCAGATGGCGAGCCGCATAGACACTGTGGTGCTCGACAAGACCGGCACGCTGACCAAAGGCAGGCCCGAGATAACTGACGTGGTGGCGCTATCAGGGAACAGCGAGAAGGACGTGCTGCGCTATGCGGCAGTGGCGGAGATGAACTCGGAGCATATAATAGGAAAGGCTGTGGTGGAGAAGGCGAAGACGTCGAGGATAGCTGTCGCCTTCCCGAAGAAGTTCGCGTACAGGCAGGGAATCGGGGTTACCGCCGTGGACAGCGGCGGCATGGAGATAGGCGTGGGCAACAGGGACCTGTTCGATGAGAAGCAGATGGCGAAGGTTAATGACAGGCTGCTGAACCTTGAGGCGCAGGGCAAAACCACGCTGATTGTGGGGATAAACGGCAGCCCTATCGGGCTGATAGCTCTCGCTGACGTGCTCAAGGAGGACAGCAAGCAGGCAATAGACGCGCTAACGCATGCTGGAAAGCAGGTGTGGCTAATTACTGGTGATAATGGGAAGGTCGCTGATGCGGTAGCAAGCCAGCTGGGAATTGCAAATGTGATAGCACGGGCAAAGCCGCAGGACAAGCTTAACAAGATAACGGAGTTGCAAAATTCTGGCAGGAAGGTGGCAATGATAGGTGACGGGGTCAATGATGCGCCCGCATTGACAAAGGCGGATCTGGGCATAGCAATCGGAGCGGGTACCGAGGTTGCCATACAGGCGGGGGGCATAGTGCTGGTGAGAAACAGCGTCTACGATGCGGTTGTTGCTTTGGAGCTCGGCAAGAGGACGATGGCAAAGATAAAGGAGAACCTGTTCTGGGCCTTCGGCTATAACATAATCCTCATCCCCGTGGCTGCGGGGGCTCTGATACCCTTCTTAACGATAAGCATCTACAACTTCCTGCCGCTACTGGCGGCTTTCGCGATGGCATTCAGTTCTGTCACCGTAGTTTCTAACTCTCTGCTGCTGGCAAGGTTTAAGCCGTAAGCAAGGGCCTATGCCGGGAGTCGGACCCGGTCCTTAGGATCCACAGTCCTATATGCAGCCGTTACACCACAAAGGCCATGCTCTTTTTATATGCAAAACTCAGTATTTATAGATAAGCATAGTATACAAGGCATGGCGGGGTAGCTCAGCCTGGTTAGAGCGCTAGACTCATATGCTAAGCACTATGAGTGGCGAGCAGTTTTGCGATGAGCGCTAAGAAATCTAGAGGTCGAGGGTTCGAATCACTCCCCCGCCAAACAGTAATATTGTAGTGATTTAAGCGCTTCCGGTCCTGCAGTAGTGTGTTACGCAAGGCTAGAAGATTGAAGCTTGTTAACCGCCTGCTCTGTTAGCGCCAGAGCCTGTGTTTGGTTGAATGGCTGAGATGAGCCCGAACACGCAGATAGACTGCAGTTATACGCGATTAGGCTTGCGCGCACAACGCTGTTTCGCATCAGAGCAACAAGCACCACCTCTTCTGCTCCGTTCTTATGCACTATATCGTAACCTGAAGTGTTCGGTTGCAAGCCTGTCAACTGATGGCTGCTTTGCACATTTGAGCTGCTCGATACCGCCTGAGAAGCTATCTGATCGTATGCGTTTGCCGCTGAAGAGTTGTCAGAGTAAATCAGGTACAGCACAGACATTGTTGGAAGCGTGGGACTGCTATTCGTGTACACGAACAATGCGCCTTTTGATGCGCCCGGATAGCTCCAAGCGGATTCTGACTGTGATGAGTTAAAAGCCAACGTGCCTACATTCTGAGCAGGGGTCGGCACGCTCTGAATTCCCTGTATGGTACCAACATTTCCAGCAGTTATGGCAGGACTGGAAAGCACTCCTAGCTTAAGTAGTAAAACTAATGCGGTAACGACCACAGCCAGAATTAAAGAGTATGCCCGATTGCCGATTAGGGCAAGCGCACTTCCGAAGATTGCCAGAACTGTGCCGCTTGAGAGAAGAGAACCCGAAAAAGCCAGGTAAAACGTTGCTATGGATAAGATTAGCGAGAGCGCTGAGGCGCTCCTGTTCCCTTGACTTCTGTACGCAAAGAACCCCAGAAGCGTTATTGCAACGCCCATTGCTAAGATGAGAAGGGGTTGTGTGCCAATTATAACAAGGTTGTTTATCAAACCCAGCAGGACTGTCAAAAGCCCGCCGACGATTATCATTCCTTCAGGACCTAACTTCTTTTTTAATTGGGACGTGTTTTTATCAGGAACAGGGGCTTGATGTTCCATTGCGTTAGTTTCCATAATATGGCATCGTGAGACAGATAGCATAGTAGGTCTTAAATATTTGATTGCAATTCCTCTGAATTCGGGCTTAGGGCCCTAACACCCACGGCCCTCCCCCGCCAAACAAACGGTGCGCAAGTGTTAAATATTTGCTTGCGGATAATAGTATTAGCTCGCCGGGTGTGGGAATCAAACCCACCAAGGCCTTGTGGACCAGTAGTTTTTCAGACTACACCGCTTTCATAGCGGTTTAACCCGGCTTTGAGCTACTATCTGATTCTAATC
>JAKASF010000027.1 GCA_021828295.1 Microcaldota archaeon | reverse complement strand
GGCCGCCACCGAAGGTGGCTTTGGGGCGGGCGAGGCTTTCTTGGGGCAAAAATGGCGCCGAACACAAGCGAGGCGCCTAATGGTAAGAAGCTTCGACGACAAACCAAAACGGCGGAAAAACCTGTCGAGAGAAGGCGACTTAATCTGGGTTTGCAGGCTCAGATTAAGTCCCAGAATTAGATTAAGAAGGTCGGCGCATAGCTCAATGTCGTTCTGCTTGCGCAGTTGTTGGCATTTTCACCATGCTGCGAGTCCGAGTTTGGCGTAAAATCAGATGCCGCATTTATATAAACATGAACAGGGTAACGATCTTTGAAGTTGGAGTTCGATTTAACAGCGTTGGAGTTCGATGATGGTTATGCGAGGCAAACGTGGACAGCACGATTTTACATCGTGGTCCAGCGGCAAGACGCCACTTTCACAGAGTGGAGAGCGGAGTCCGACTCTCCGCGGGCCCATTGCAGGAATTATCCAGTTACGCGGCGCTGCGACTTCATGCTTTCCTGCTCCATGGAAAACGTGTCCAGGGTTCTCAGCAGGGATATGCTGATTTTTTGGTCTTCGTTTTTGTCCCCGTGCGGAAGCAGAACTATCTTCGCGTGCCCGCCCGCCCAGTCAAGATCCGCTTTGACGAAATCGAACTTGCGCAGGCTGGAATCATCGATGCCTTCGATCAGCGCCCTGTAGAGGCGTAGCTCTTCGGCGAGACGGAAGAAGGGGGCCAGCTGCCTGTAGCCTTCCTTGTCCTTGGATTCGCCGAAATATATGGCGAATGTGAAGCGCTGCTCCAGGCCCCTTATGCCGATCAGCGTGGCCTTCTTGTCCGGAGTCTCCTCTACGGCTACAAACGCTTCGCTGAACGAATGTGCAGCGTGCCCCTTCTTCTCTGCATTCGCGCCCATGAGTAGCCTTCTTTGCGATTTTATAAATAGCTTGGCAGGACGTAAGGTAAAAGCCGATGCTACTTCCTTGGCAGCGGAACCAGGGCCAATCTTACCGTTGCAGCCTCACCGGTGCTGTCGTTGCTCTCCCTGTAGAAGGCGAAGAGCGTCGCAACCACCTGCGCGGCATCTGGAATGGGCACCTCGAACAGCTCGAACCTCGTGCCCTCATGCGGCTTCCCATCCCTGACACAGTCCTGATCCGAGAGCATCTCCTTGAACGATGAGTGGTATTTGAGCCTGTCCTTGGAACTGTACGTTATTGTGACGTCTGCGGCGTCTATGGCGCCTACGCTGCCCTCTATGTCCTCCCTTTTTATCATGTTGAAGAGACGGAACAGGTCGCGCTTCCTGTCCATCCCGTTCCCTTCCTTGGGGAATATGTGCAGGTTTTGCTTGGGCTTGGCGCCGTCGTCTATGGAGAGATAGATGTCAGAAGATGCGCCTTCTGCGAACCTGGAGGGATCCTTGGGCCTCACTGAGATACTTGCGCCAGCGTACACGATGGAGCCGTGGGAAACACCGGCATACTGCTCCCTGAACGATGACATGATTATCTTGCGGAAAGCCCCTATAAATAGATTAACATTAAACTTGATGCGTATGAAGAACGCCTCACTTGTAGAGAGAATGGCTGAGAGCAGGATGAGGAACCTGCTTGCCATGGCCGATGCAAGGACCAAACTCGGGGGAGCCGAGCAGGGCAGGCTTGCGAAGAGGTACACGAAGCTGGCGCGGCTGATAAGCTCGCACTACAAGGTGCCTGTACCTGCAGGGCTCAAACAGAGGATATGCAAGAATTGCGGCAACCTCCTCGTTCCGGGGGTCAACTGCAGCGTCAGGGCCGTGAGCTCGCGGGGATACATGGCCTATGTGTGCGAGTGCGGGAAGGAGAAGCACGTATTCTACAAAAGGAGGCGCGGTTCACTGAGCCGCTGACTGCAGCACGGAGACCAGCTCGTCTACGCTCTCTACGCCGCTTGCTGTGATGATCCCCTTGTCTGCGACCACTAGGTTCTCGCTTGGCTTGCCGCGGTAGAGCCTGACCAGCTTCTCGGTCTCGTCGTCGGCTTTGGCGATAGAGGCGTCTTTTATGATGTTCGCCCTGGCGACGATCTTGACCCCGTTGCCTATGCCGGCAACGCTCTTGTTGGCTTCGTGGAACGCGCGCACGAGGTCAAGCAGCGGCCTGTAGTCGTAAAGCTTGAGCGAGTCGACACCGGGACCGTCGACGACCAGCAGGACGTCGAACGCACCGGCCTCTATTGCCGCGGTTTCCATCTCTGGTTTCACCACCGCGCCGTGGTAGCCAGTGCACGGCTTCATCGTAAGGCTGACTATATGCGACTCTATGTCCTTCTTGCCCAGGAGCAGCTGCAGGTGCGAGACGGTCTCGTCCTTGAAATCTCTTGGGGCAACCAGGATCGCTACCTTCATTCAATCGCTGTTATATCCGCGTAAAATAAGATAAACCTTGCTTATGGGGACCAGAGCCCCCTCTTCTGCTGCTGCGCCTGTCTTCTCTTTTCGTGAGATGCCGACTGAGGCTTGGATTTCGGCCCCTGCGAGCCCTTGCCAAGCTCCTTCTTTATGCTCCTGTCTGCCACATAGATGAAGATGGCCGCTATGATTACGAACTCGACTATGTTGAGGAGCGAGATGAAGATAGTGCTTGCCGGCTTGCCGCCGTTCTCCGCTTCGCTCTCCTGCATGCCGAGGTACTCTACGGTGGCGTTTGCGTAGCCGTAGGGCACGTTCGGTATCACGAGCAGCCCGCCTGAACCGGAGTACGCTGACTCCGTGGTGCCGTTCTTAAACAGCAGCGACACAGAAGCGTTTATCGGGAATCCGAAGAGGTCTGTCGTCTTTATCGTGACGTTGTACACCGGAAGCGGAACCTCAATGGCAGCCGGCGAGTTCTGCGTTACGACAGTGCCCGCGTTGAGCCAGACCCCTTTGTAATAGGCTCCGGTTATGGATGAGCTTACACTAGTGTCCAGCAAGGGAGTGCTGTTGAACTGCTGCCCGTTTATCAGGTACCTTGACACGTTTATGCTCTGACCGTAGGCGTTGGTCCCGAGAAGCGTGCTGCCGTACGCCCAGACCGCAGTTATGTTTGCTGGACCTGAGACCGCACTGCTGCTATTGGTGCCTGTCGCCCCGCTGCTCCACTTCAGGAACCTGACCTCCTGAACGCCATTGCGCAGGAATGAGGTGTTGCTTATGCTGTAGTAGACGCGGCTGCCATTGGCGTACCAGCCAGATCCGCTAGCGACTCCGTACGGAGAAGAAACGTTAACCAGATACTGTATTTGCCACTTGGCTGTCTCGGTTATATTCGCTGTCATGAGCAGCTGCACAGTGGTCTTGTTGCCGCTGTAGTAGCCAAGCCCCGTGCCGCTCCATCCGAGGAAGACCGCCCTGGTGTCGCCAGTGAGGTTGACCACGGCAGGCGCGGAGAGCTGTTGCGGCGAGTAAGCCACGTAGGTGTTCTTGCTGGATATGTTGCCGTATACGGAATTTATTGTGAGCCTGTATCCGAGTTCCCAGAGCTGCGTCGTATTGGCAGATGTGGGCAGGCCCGAGCCTACTTCAAAGTAGTTGGTCCTTGTGCCTATCTCCTGCACCCCATACGGGTTGGGAATGTTCGTAAGGCTTCCAACGCCGTAGTTTATGGTGGCGTAGCCGCGGCTCACAGGCAGGAACTTGTCGTACTGGTAGGCAGAGAGGTTCGCGAAAAGCACCGGCTTCATTATTGTGCCTGCCCCGCTCGTGTTGGCTATCTCGGCTATAGCCAGGGGGGTGTAGATGTTTGAGCTCGCGGTCCCGAGATCTGCACTGCCAACGGTCTGGTTGTTAACCTGGAAGTACCAGGTGCTGCCTAGGGAGTAGAAGGCGTACGTGTTGAACGTGCCGTTGGTTCCTGCAGACCCGTCGGGCCCCGTGCTGCCGAAGAAAGTGTCGTTGTTGCCTGGGGGGAAGTATTCGTAGAACCACTCTGCATGTCCGGCGTGTACGAAGGTGCTGTTAGAGCATCCGGAGCGCGTGCAGTCTGTGGTGATGTTGCCCGTCTCGTTGGGAATGGTGTAGCCGATCTGCAGGAACGCGCCGTTCGAGAGCGTCTCGCCTACCCAGAAGGCCATGGAACCGGAGGCTATGCTCTGCGGGATCACGGTCTCTATCTGCACGCTTGCGCCGTTGTTGTACGCTGCGCTGCTTCCTGCACGCACGCCGCTCTGGAACCAGTACTCGGCATTGGCCACGCTGCCGGACATTATGACAAGCAGGGTCGCCACTGCGAAGAGAAACTCAAACTTTCTCATTGTCTAGCCCTATTTCGTTTAACTTCTTAATTGTTTGCTCTTTGGCGGGCGAGTTCAGGCTTTTCCAGTCGATAACCGCGCATTCGGGCCTGGGAGACGAACGCTCGAGCGCCTGGTCCAGCACGTCTAGGTTGTTGCTCCCGTCCTCGTTCAGCACCGCGTACTTGGGCATTATGTGCGAGAATGCGTAGCCATTTGAGAGAGCAAGCCTGGAAAACTTCTCGGGGTAGTGGGTGCTGCCGATTCCGACCGCCACCTTGCTGAACTCTACACTGTTATCGCGCACGCTTGCAATGGATGCGAGCGCGGCGTTTGCAACTTCCGCCGCGGCGCGCTTGTTCCCAACCATCCTGTCGCTGCCGCCCACCTCCACGAAGATGGATGGTGTCTTGAGGAGCGGGCCGTGGTGCGTGGCTTCGTACGTCTTCTCCACCGGGTTTCCTATCGCGCTCAGGTTCTTGAGCGCCGCAAGCATAAGCACCGGCGACGCTGTGGAAAGCTGCTTGGGCTTGCCTCCGAACTCGGCGCTGGGGCGCCAGTTCCCGAGCGAGTGAGTTGTGAACGCGTCGACCTCTGCCTCGCTCTTGTGCCTGCTCAGGAAGACGATGGCGTCGCAGCCGAATCCGTCGACGAGATCGGCATCGAACGGGAGCATCTCCACCTCGTATATCCTTATCTCCTTGCTCTCGTACCTGAGCGGCCCTGCCTCTTCTATTGCGCCGAAGCCGTTCGCCTCGGCTACGTGCGACGCCATGTTGACACCGGCAACGTCAAGTTTCGAGTAGACTATTCCAATCATGCAATCGTCACCCGTCTGTCGTCTGGAACTGCACAAATGGTTAAATAAGAGGAAAGACAAATTGTTAAGAGTAAGCCTATGCAGATCGGGGGAACCGTGAGAAGAATGAAGTACCCACTACTGGGAGCGGTAGGCGCAGCCCTGCTTGAGGCTGCTAGCATGGACGGACTGCACCCGATGCTACGCGTCGGACTCGCGTTCGCCGGGGGCGCCTGCCAGGGTGAGCTTGCGCTCGACCTTGCACAGGGATTCAGGAAGCTCAAGAGGGGTAGCGACAAGCCCGGGAAGGACCACGCCACTGGCAGCTTTGGCGATGGATATGGCACTGCCTTCGGTCCTTGCCGCTGGAGCACGCAGATGTCGTTTGGATTCTGATTTCTTGCACACTTCCCGCAGGCTGCGTTCGCTGTCGCCTCATTTTCTCCTGGAATAAGTATAGCTTATATAAGCGTATTGTCAATAATATTCCAAGGGGGCTTTGGATGTCTTTCGAGCTGAAACTAGACAACGCTAAATATTGGAGAGACTGCGTGGAAGCTATAGTGAGCCTTGTTGATGAGGGCACGTTCAACGTGAGCAAGGACGGCATATCGCTGCGCGCGATGGACCCTTCGGGCATAAGCATGATCTCGTTCAACATGCCCAGCAAGGCGTTCTCCAAGTACGAGATAGAGAAGAGCCAGGATGTGGGGCTCAACATAGACAACCTCAGCAAGATAATGTCGAGAACGAGGGACGACGAGGCGCTGGTGATAAAGGAGAACGAGGGCAAGCTGCTGCTTGAGTTCGTCGGGTCGAAGAGCAAGAGAAGATACAGGCTCAACCTAATCGACGTGAGGAAGAAGGAGGACAAGGAGCCGAAGGTGGAGTTCGACGCCCAGATAGAGGTTGACGGCGAGCACCTTAAGAACGCGCTCAAGGACGCTTCGCTCGTATCCCCGTACATAGCCTTCAAGGCGGGCAAGGGCCACTTCACGATAAGCGCGAAGGGCGACTCCGGGGACCTTGAGGAGCTGAACGAGGTCGACGGCACCGGCATAAAGAAGCTCGATGCAGGCAAGGACGCGGAATCGGTGTTCAACCTCGAGTTCCTTGAGAACATGGTGAGGTCGAGCCCTATGGGCAACTCGATAAAGCTCTCTATAAAGAGCGACCAGCCGCTAAGGCTGACGTACAACATAGGGGACGCGGCAGTTACATATTTCCTGGCCCCGTATGTAGAAGAGTAGATCTGCCGAACTTTGTTTCGAGATAACGCCAACGTATTTAAAGAGCGGCAGCGTTACGGTACCGATTACGATGGGAAAAACAACCACAGCAACGATGAGCTATGCTGATTTGAGCGGGCTGCAGAGACTGGCGCGCGGGGCCGTTAGCCTCGACGACCTTGTCGAAGACAAGGCTTTTGTTTCAAAGCTAAAGGACGACAAGGGCACGAATCCCTTCTTGGTTAAGGCTTTCATGGATTCGCTTTTTGAAAGGGGGCTTGTGTCGGTTGTGCAGAACAAAGGCAAGAGGGGGTACGTTATCTCAGAAGATGGGCAGGAGCTCCTACAGCAGATAAAGCAGGTAGCAAAGAGATAGACTACATCGGTAGGCCTTTTGACGGAGCTGGCTGCGCTTTATATCTTTATCCCGCCGAATCTTAAGCATGCAGGAACCAAAGCTTGATTTCGCCTACAAGTATCCTTTTTCTAACGAGGCGAAGGACGTTGTCGCGGGAATGAAGGCCACCGGAATTGAGAAGGCGTACCTGCAGGAGGGCGTCGCGCAGATAACGAGCGCGCTAAAGAACGGCAGGATCACCCACGAGAGGACGAGGGGCATAACGGAGGTCAAGGTCAGATACGTAATGGGCTACGTCTACGCGCGCATGCTGGTCAGCGCCATAGGCGATGCCTATTCCATCTCGAGGTTTGCAGCGGCAGAGGCGGACGCCTCTTCCGAGTTCCTGGCGCTGAGCATCGATGACATGGTCAAGCTGGGCAATGAGTTTGGTCTTGGAATAAAGAGGGACAAAGAGAGCTTCATCGTGGGCTTCGGGGCCTTCGTGTCGGTGCCGAAGAGGATGAAGGAGATGACGCTGATAAACCAGCGACTTACAGGCGGAGACGTGACCATAGACGTGAGGCAGATGCTCGCGCTAGTAAAGGGCGCGATAGAACGGGCAGTGGGCGCGGGGCTGCCGATCGAGAAGAGCGCGTTGCCAAGGGAAGTTATCGAAGCGGCAAAGGGACTCAGGCCCCAGGAGAGGAAGGCCGTGCTTGGAACCAGGGCGGGATCGTATGCGTGGATAGAGAAGCTGCTT
>JAKASF010000006.1 GCA_021828295.1 Microcaldota archaeon | reverse complement strand
GCCGTCTCGAGCGCCATGGAAGCCAGCGTGCAGATACTCAGGATAGACGACATGATAAGCAGCAAGGGCAGCAGGCCCGCCGGCCCTCCTGGCGGCGGGGGCATGCCTGGCATGGGAGGGGAGGCCGACTAGGCCTAGCCTAGACCCCTCTTTTATACCTTCTCTGCCGACTTCTGATGTGGAGAGCATGTCACGACTGATCCTGATATTCGGGACGCAGGGAGCGGGTAAGACCACGCTCCTGAGCGGCATCAAATCGGCGAAGGTCCTGAACATGGGCGACGAGATGCTCGCCATGTACTCAAAGAAATTCGGGATAAAGGACCGCGACCAGATGCGCGCCAAATCCTTGGAGGACTACTCATACATGATAGATGCGAGGCACGAGATACTCGATAAGGCTGCAAAGCTGGACGGTGTTGTGGTAGTAGACACGCATCCGACAGTGAAGAAAGGAGACGCGTATGAGATGGGGCTGTCCTTCCGAGACCTCGACGCGCTGAAGGGCAAGACCGAAGCAATAATCTACATAGACGCGTCCAGCCCCGAGATTATGGCACGAAGGGAGAAGGAGAGGAGCGTAAGGAAACGAGAGAAAGACACAGAAGAGATAATCAACCTGCATAGGGACATAAACCTTTCCGCCGTCTCAATATTCTCTATGCATCTAGAAGCGCCGATATACATAGTCGAGAACCACGACGGCAAGCTGGCGGAGGCGCGCAACCGCATCGAGCAGATAATAGGAAACACGAAGTGAAGCCATGGTACTTGGGATAGAGATAACCGTGATTGCATTGGCCTACGTAGTCTTCTCAGTGTTCGTCCAGAGGAAACTGGTGGACATGAGGAAGATGCAGGAGACGCAGGACGTGATAAAGCAGAAGAGCAAGGAGCTGAACGAGCTTAGCAAGAGCGGCGCGAGCCAGGAGAAGCTGGCGGAGAAGCAGAAGGAGATAACCTCAATGTTAGGGCAGAGCATGAGGTCGCAGTTGAAGCCGATGTTCGTAGTGCTTCCGATCTTCTTCGTGGTCTACTACCTGGTGTTTCCTGCCGTATTCCCCTCGAGCCTTAAGATAACCGTGCCCGTCATCTCCATGACCCTCGGCTACCAGACCTACTTCATAGCGGTCGCATTCGTCGGAGGAATGGTCCTGTCGTTCGGCCTCATGTTCCGCGATAGGATAAGGCTTGCACGAGAGAAGAAGCAGGCCGAGGCGGCGCAGCAGTAAGCTATTTATGCTTTTGAAAGCATATCTACCGTATATTTTGAGGTTAGCATGCCCAAACCGATGCACAGATCGAGGAGCTTCAGGAGGCTCAACAGGGTCACGCGCAGCGGGAAGCATGTGCTTCACTATGAGCGCAAGAAGGCGAGCATGCCCCACTGCGCCATATGCAGAACAGAGCTCAACGGCATAAACATCGGACCCAACGCCAAAGGAAGAAGCAGGAGGAGCAACTCCAGGATATTCGGCGGCGTGCTGTGCGCTTCGTGCACGGCCGAGGTAGTGAAGCTCGCAAGCAGGATAGAGAACGGGGAGATGCGCGTAAACGACATAGGTACGAGGCAGAAGGCGTTCGTCCTGCAGATGATAGCCCACTGATTCTAGAGCAGATTTTCTGGCACGTTCGCCCTGAACTTCCTCTGCGCCGCCGCTAGCGGTCCGACCTTGTGCTCCTTTATCGAGAAGTCCTTCAGCTCCGTGCCCGCGTTAAACACTTCAAACATGATCACTTCTGGGTCCGTGTTGTGCCCGTAGAACGTTACCGTGAACAGGTAGTGGCTTCCCTCGTAATGCAGCCGTATGCCCTCGTGGCCCATGTTCTGGTCCGCGTATATAGTGAATCCATTCCATCCTTCAGCTTTGTACGCAAGACCCGCAGCAACCGGCTGCTTCCTGCTTATGGAGATGAAGCTCTGCTCCCTGTCCGGGACCCACGCCAGGAATATGGAGTTTAGGCCCAGCAGTTCCCTGTTCTGGTCGTAATCGTATATGCTGCTCAGCTCCCCGTGCACTTTCTCCGCTGTGCTGAGGCCCGTGTTCCGCACCCCAAACCTCTCCCACGCCGTCATCAGCTTGGGCTCCTTGTTCTCCGGCCTGTTCCCGTCCTGGTCCCTCTTCGGGAACCCGTGCTTGTACGGCCTCGACTCGAGCACCATGCGATATGGATCCTGAGGGAGGTAGGTCATCTTCAGCTCCGGCGCATTCCACCAGTTCCTGAAGCCCGTTGCGACAAGCGTCAGCAGCGAGGCCCCCGCGGCCACTATCGCAGCATCCGCAGTCCCGGTCAGGTCTATCTGATTCGTAGCCGGGCCTCTAAGGCTGCGGAGAAGCTCCGAGCCCCCGCTCACCGCCGAGTTTGTATTCAAAATAGCTGTTGGCACAGATACCCCCGTTCCTCTGTTCGCTATTCTATTTCAGCCTATTTATTAATTCCCTTTAGAAAACCCGCGCGAAATCAAGAAAAAATATTAACCTTCCCAGTCAAGATAGAATATGGAAGCGCTGATTCTGTGCGGCATGCCCGCGGCAGGGAAGACGACCACTGCAGAGGTGCTCGGCAGAAGGCTAAACGTGCCATCCATAGGCGGCGGGTACGTGCTCAAGGAGATGGCCGGCGCGAGGGGCTACAAGGTCACCGGCGAGGGCTGGTGGGACACTCCGGACGGCATGAGATTCCTGAGGGAGCGGGAGAAGAACCCAGATTTCGACAAGGAGGCGGACAAGATAATGCTCCAGAAGATTGAGAGAGGGGACATAGTGGTGACAAGCTACACCATGCCCTGGCTGTCTAAGGCAGGCAGAAAGGTATGGCTGGAGGCTACGCAGGAGACCCGCGCCGAGCGCATGGCCAGGCGCGATTCGATAGAGATGGCAAAGGCGAGGGAGGTTGTGGCGCTGAGGGACAAGGAGAACTACGCGCTCTACAAGCGCATGTACGGCATAGAACTCGGGCGCGACCTGAAGCCTTTTAATATAATTGTTGACGTAAATAATAAGACCCCGGAAGAGGCAGCAGACGAAATAATGGGTGCCGCCAAAAGACAGGGTCGTTGAGGTTTTTAGATGGCTCTAGTAGAAGCAGGAAGGGTTTGCGTTAAGAAGTTCGGAAGGGACGCCGGAAAGAGGGCAGTCGTAACCAAGATAATCGATTCGAACTTCGTGAATGTGGTGACAGCAGTCAGGCCGAAGGAGAGGAGATGCAATGTCAAGCATCTTGAGTTCCTGTCGGAAAAGATAGATCCGGCAAGCAAGGAGCAGCTCGCCAAGGCCCTTGAGATAGAGCAGTCAAAGATGGGCCCAGCGCAGGCTCAGGGCCGCAAAAGCTCTAAGGGCTCGTAGCTAGCGTCGCGCTGGCTCTTCGCCGTTCGGTATGCCCATCTTCATGCATCGCTAAGCCAAACAATAATAATCTTTCAAGGCCTAGTCAGCTCATGGAGGTCAAGGTTGGGGCTAAGATCAAGAACGCGCTGAAGAGAGACCGCGAAGTAATCTTCACCACCACAAGAGAGGACTTCCCCCTGGTTGCCGACCACGGAGCAGGCGACTTCATATACGACATAGAAGGGAATAGGTTCATCGATTTCTCCAGTTTCGTAAGCTGCTATAACCTTGGGGTCAACGGGAACGCACTGATAAGGGCAGCGGCGAAGAAGCAGATAGACAGGCTGATGCACGGGATGTTCATGGATTACTATGAGGAGCCTCCCGTAAGGCTTGCGGAAAGGCTTGTTGGCATGCTGCCGCCGGGATTCGGAAGGGCATTCTTCTCAAACTCTGGAACCGAGGCTAACGAGGACGCAATCAAGCTGGTGAAGCTCTTCACCAAGAGGCGCCACATAATCGCGTTCTACGGCGCGTTCCATGGAAGGTCGATGGGCTCTCTTGCCCTCACAGCGTCGAAAACCGCCCACCGCGCGCACTTCGGTCCTTTTGTGAACGTCTCGCACGCGCCCTACCCGGATCCGTATAGGTTCGATGGCGATCCGGAAGATTGCTCGCAGGCAAGCATAGACTTCATAGAGCAGAACATACTGAAGAGAGAGGTGCCTCCCGAAGAGGTGGCCGCGATATTCTTCGAACCTATACAGGGCGAAGGCGGATACATAGTTCCTCCAAGAGGGTTCTTCAAGGAACTCAGGAGGCTTGCAGACAAGCACGGAATTCTTCTGGTGGACGATGAGATACAAGCAGGATACATGCGCACCGGCAAGTTCCTGGCGTTGAGCAACTTCGGCACCGTTGCCGATATATACACTTTCGCAAAGTCTTTTGGTGCAGGTTTTCCTCTCGCGGCCACCGTCGCAAGAAAATCCCTCGGCGATACGCCCGCGGGGGCCCACGCCGGCACGTTCGGCGGCAATCTTGTCGCCTCCGCAGCAGCATCCGCGTCCCTCGACTACATAAAACACAACATGCGAAGCCTGCAGAAGGGCATAGTTAGGAAAGGCGGGAAGATAATGAAGAGGATGAACGAGCTGAAGGAGCGGTACGAGTACGTCGGAGACGTTCGCGGCATAGGGCTGATGATAGGCGTGGAGCTCGTGAAGTCGAAGAGCACGAAGGAATACGCACCCAATGAACGCAACAGCGTCATAATGGACTGCTTCAAAAAAGGCCTGGTCCTGCTGCCTGCAGGCAGGTCTGCGATTAGGATAATACCTCCGCTTACAGTATCTGACGGCAATATCGATAAGGGGCTTGACATACTTGAAGAAGCGATCAAAAAGAACGCAAAGTAGGACCAAGATCAGGTCAGTAAACGAAACATCGGCCGGAGCCGTGGTGTTCTACACAGAAAACCGGGAGATAAAGATTCTCGCCCTTGTGCAGAACAGCGAATCTGGAGAAACATGGTTCGATATGCCCAAGGGGCACGTCGAAAAGGGCGAAACGCTGGTGGAGGCCGCGCAGCGCGAAATACGCGAGGAGACAGGGCTGGTGCTTCACATAGACACGGGCTTCCGGGAAGAGAACTCGTACGTGTTTGTGAAGGAGGACTCTGGAACGGGCCGCACCACCAGGATCTTCAAAAGAGTGGTATTCTTCCTTGCGTTCATGCACAGGATCGACAAAAAGCAGATTGTAATATCGGAAGAGCACAAAAGGCACTACTTCATGCCTATCGACGAGGCAATAGCGAAGGCGAAGTTCGAGAACCAGAAACAGCTTCTCAAGGATGCCAAAGTATACATCATCGGGAAGTACCTTACATGAAGTTGACGAGGTTGAACTGGCCCCTGTTCTCCTCAACGTTCAGCTCGAGGCTGCCGAAGAGGTTGTCTATCTCCTCCTTTATCAGCTGCAGCCGCTGCTTCGTGTAGGTGTCTAGGTTGTACCTGTCCGCCAGGTTTATCGAGGTCTTGAGGTACTTCTCGATGCTCCCCTTCGATATCGTGAGCAGGAGCTTGCCCCCGCACCGCGTGCACTTTCCGCTCAGCGGCACGCGCCTGTACTTGGCGTTGCAGCTCGCGCACCTGAACTGCTGCCTCGAGAACGAGTGCAGGTTGCCTATCAGGTCGCGTATGAAGTGGCCGTTTATCAGCCTCCTGGCCGCATCGCGCTTGTCTATCGACTCGAGCATGTCCATTATCCTGAACTCTTCGTCGATCTTCTCGTCCATGGTCTTCAGCACAGTGTAGATGCTCTTCTTCGGCGAGTTCCTTATCGCGTTGACCGATGAGCCGTGCGTGAATCCTATATTTCCGTATGCAGCATCGGTCCTCAGCCTGTTCTCTACCAGCTCCACCTTGGCTTCCGACGGCGCCACCCCCGCAAACGTCTTGTTGTAGAAATCCAGCCCGTAGCTCCCTGTGACCTCCATCACGTGGACCTCGTCGTCCACCTCCTCGGGGCGCACCCTTGTGGTAAGAAGCAGCGGCTCGTCCATGGTGCCTCCGATGCTTACAGGCAGGTACTCCCTGGAGAAATCGATCAGCGCATCGAGCAGCAGCATCGTTGTGTCCTCGTCTCCGTCAGCGTTCCTCCTTCTCGCGCATATCGTATATGGATGCGCAAACCCCACGTTTGCGTCTGTGAATCCGACTATCCTGTTGAGCACCGCGCACGATGTGTGCGGCGAAAGCGTGAGCACTAGCTGGCCAACAAGGTCCTGCGCGCTGCCTGCATTGTAAAAGGCCTCCATCCCGTAGAGCCTCTGCAGCATCTCGTCCACGAACCGCGAGATGTTCAGCAGATAATCTGCCCCTCGCCTGTTCAGTATAACGTCCTGGTGCCTCAGCTCCAGCAGCTGGTCGTCGCTCTTCAGCTCGTTGCCCGCATAGTCGCTGCCGTATCCCATCTCACGGAGCTTTTCCACGCTAACCCCAACCTCCCTGGGATAGAAGTGCGTTATTGGCATGTCCGTAGCGTCGAACCTCGCGGTACCGTCCTTGAATATGAACACGTTGAACATAGCGCGCAGTATGCCCTTCTCTATAGGTTCCGCTATCTTGTTCTTGTTCATGAGCCCCTTCACCCCCTTGATCGTCTTTGGAAGCTTTGGGGTCCCGAGCCGCGCGACGGCTCCCGAAACAAGCTTCTGGAAGTCTATCTCGTGCTGCTCGTACGCCTGGGTCTCGCTCCCGCATCTTACGCATACTGCACTGTCTTGCTTTGTGCCGCACTTTGGGCACGTGTACTCTATGCTTGCCTTCTTTTGGCATGAGTAGCAGTATGGGGAGTCGAGTCTCCTGCCGCACTCTTTGCAGACATAGCGTGCAAGCTCGATGCGGATTGTGGGCTTTCCAAACTTCTTTGATTCGAAAGCAAATGCGCCCGCTATGTTTCTCTCCTTCCCGCCTTCATATCCTACTGGAAACAGTACGTTAGGCGAAGGAACCATCAGCCTCTCGCCCGCCTTCTCGGGCCTGCCTATCCTGGCACCTATGAACGTGCTCCTCTTCATCAGTTTGACCACCGAGAGCGAGTTGACAAGGGCGAGCACGTTGTCCTTGTTGTCTTCGTACTTTCCTGCGATCTCGGCGCTCATTCGCCCCTCGTTGTCCTGCACGAAGCCCAGCGACACAAGTAGGCTCTGCGCAAAATCCTTGCCTATCCTGATGTCCTCCTTGTCAGGAACCGCTGGGACCATCATGAGCTCAAGCGTTTTGTTAAGGTCCTCGTTGCCGGCAGCGTCAGCGAGCGCCAATCCCTCGATCTCAAACATGGTCTTGCCCGCGTCGATGCTTGTTGCGATCTTCTGAACAAGCAGCTTCAGTTGTTCGGTGCTCACCGTCTGGAACTCTGCAAGGAACCTCGGATGCAACGGAACACCGTACTTGGTCGATAGCCTGAACGCTTCTGAAAAAGTGGTCGGCTCGTGCTCGACCGTTTCCTTTCCTCCACCAGCAGCATCGAGCTCAGCCTCCCAGAGCTCCTCCACGTAGCTGCTCGGCTGGAGCGGCGTGTTCGTCTTCTTGAAGTCGCCGTAGGTCACAAGTATGTCACCCAATGAGATTATCTTCACAACGTCCTTCTTGACCCGCGTTGCGGTCTCCGCGTCGTTGATTCGTGTCGTCTCCCCAGATCTCAGCTTCACGAACGGGCCCTCAATCGTGTCCACAGGTGCGGCTACGCACCCCTTGCCAGGCAGCTCGATCATAAGCTGCGTTCCTATGCTTATGAAATCGTCGAGTATTATCATCGTCGCGGGGCTGAAGCCCTTCGCGGCTATGCCCGTCATCCTGCTCCTCCCGTACCTGAGCCTGAAGCCTCCGAAGTGCTTTGGGTATGCGAGCACAGGCCTGCCGGCCACAAGCTTCTCTAGGAAAACAGCTGTCTCGCTCTTCGATCCTTCGTCTGTTTTCTTGCCCTTGTCGATCGTTATTATGCTGTCGAGCCAGCCCCAGTCCAGCCCCGCCTTCTTCACCTCCCTCGAGACGCTCTTGGCCTTCTGGGCGATGCTGCTCACGACCAGCGGCACCCCCCCGCGTATCCTGTTGGTTATGGGCACGCTCTTACCTCCAAAGCCGATTCTGGACATGTTCGCATGCACGCTTATCTCCATGTCCTCTGTCGGCACGCCCTCTATGCAGACCGGGCAGTTGCTCACCACAGTGCGGATCTCGTCAGGATGCGGTTTGTACTGCAGCGGCACCACGCGCTCGTGGTATATCTCCGTCTCCTCCACGTACCTCTCAACCTCGTCCTTCGTGGCTCTGTAGTCGCCTATGTTGAAGAACTTCCTGGCGTAGTCAGCATAAGCTACTGACATTGCCACGGCGGTGCCGCCGGCGCTCCTTATGGGCCCGGCATAGAAAACAGCAATGTAGTCAGAGTTGTCCGCATTCTTGTAGTGGGACACGTACTGCATGCCTTCGGTAGGAGCCACAAGCACGCCGTCGGTTTTTATCGCGAGCGCCACCCTCACGGCCAGCTCGATTCTCTTCACAGTCTCGTAGTTTGCAAACGCATCGCTCGTGCAGATCTCTTTTATGGTTCCGAATATCAGCTCGCTCTGCGTCTTCCCCTTCTGGTTCCGCGCAATGACCTCCGCTATTCCCTGCACGCCAGTCAGCCCCTCGACCTTCTCGGCCAGTCCCGGCGCGACCTTTATCTCCACGTACGGCTTGGGGTCGAAACCGTGCTCCCTCGCCCTGTTTGCAACCTCGTAGGCGCTCTCAAACCCTTTCTCCAGGTCAGCAAAATACTCGTCCACGTTCGTCAGATCCACCTACAGCTCGTTGAAGTCCATCACATTCAGCTTGCCGCTCTTTGCTTCGTAAATCGGCAGAAGACCCGGGGATGGCACGTGGCCCTGCTTTATCTGGTAGCCGGTCCTGCCCTGCCATGTGCCGCTGTTCACGAGAAGCGTGCCATGGTAGGCATCGTAGCCGTTCTTGTGTATGTGCCCCATGTGAAGTATGTCGGGAACCTCGTTTATTACAAGCGCATCGTCCTTGCTCGGCACCACGATGTTGCCTCCGTATATCGGCGAAAGGTGCCTGCGCTTGAGTATCTCCTTCATCGCGTCCGTTGGCGCCGAATACGTGCATCCTGGTATGCCCCTTATTACAGAGTCGAGCGAGGTGCCGTGATAGGCCAGTATCTTAATCCCGTGCAAATTGAGGTAGCATGGGTTGGTCATCATGTGCACGTTCTCCTTCTTGAAATCCTTCAGGAAGCCGTTGCCCACTTTCGGCTGTGGCTCCGCCCGCTGCACCGCATCGTGGTTTCCAGGTATGACAAACACTTCTATGTAGTCTGGAACGTGCTCAAGGAACTCGAAGAATACAGAGTACTGCTTGTATATGTCGTCTATCGCCAGTTCCCTGTCCTGGTCGGGGTAGATGCCTATCCCGTCCACGAGGTCTCCGGCCACAACCATGTACTTTATCTTTGCGGCCAGGTCTCTCCTGTTGTCTACGCCTCCGTTTATCCATTCCAGGAACTTGGCAAAGTTCTTCTGCATGAAAAGCTTGTGGCCCACGTGCACGTCGGATACGAGCGCCACGGCAACGTCGTCTGCGCTCTGGCTGGGCTGGTGTATGGGCACATCGGGCCAGAGCATGCGGTTTGCAATAACAAAACTGTTCCACGTCTTGCCCTTCACGGCAATCACGTCGTCCTTGACGAGCTTCGACGCGGAGTCGAACACCTCGTTCTGCTCGTCCCTCTGCTTCCGCGCGGGTTTCATGAACAGTACCTTGACACTCCCGCTCTCGTCCTCGAGCGTAATCATTATGTTGCCCTTGGCGGTGACCACCTTGTCGTATACCATGCCGACAGCAGCAAGGTCGCGCCCGTTCATGTACTGCTTTATGCCAGAGATGTTACCCAGTATCCCGCTGAAACCGTTGCCATACGATCGTATTATCTCCCTGATCCTGACAAACCTGTCTTGGAAGTAGTCCACAAAGTCGTTCACGTTTGACGAAGTTCTCTCAACCCTAACGTCTCTGGCCCTGAACTGCGGCTCTATGTCTTTGGCTGCAGGATTGAAGTTCCCAGATCTTATGACCTCAACGTGCACTGGCTCTTTTGTTTCGCTTCTTATTCCGGCAATAACGCTCTCCAAGCTTTCCTTGCTGAGCACCGCGCCGCTCACTCCGGCAAAATGCTCTATAATGTGGGCTACAAGAGATTCGGAGTCTACACCTTTCAAATCCGCTTCGCTTATCTCAGAACTTATCATCACTTTTCCGCTAAGCCTGTTCGCAAGTTCTATCAAGGCTCCTGACATAAGTTCTGCATCCCCCCAACAAATAGCAGTTGCTTTTGCCTGAAATCTTATATAAGTCTTCTGCGCCCTCGCATGCAGGGCGATAAAAGAGGACGCGCAATTCGGCGCACAAGGGATCCGCTACCTGAGCCCAAAATCCAAGGCGCCGCTGATAACTGCGATGGATCCGGCGGGTATCGCAACGTTCTGCAGCACAAGATTTGGGCTTAATGCCCCGAACCACACCAGTCCGAAGCCCGCTGTAGCGAGCGCTGGTCCCCTCACCGTCGGGTTGTAAACTATTTTTTCTTCAGCCTCCCTTTTCAGCTCCTTTAGCCCTTCGAGCAGAGAGTCCATTACTCTTCTCGTTCTGTTTAGGTCAACAAGTTTCGGATGTGTCGTTTCCTCAGCGACGTTTCCCATGCTATCAACACTAATCCTTTACCGATTCCAGCATGCTCAGTATGTTCCAGATGACAGTCCTGGCATAGGGGGGCAGGTTGATGTCGTTGCTCACCTCGTCTATCTTGTAAGTTGCCGTAGACGAGCGCACGGAATAGTTGCCCTCTCCCTGCGAGAGAGACTTCTTCGCCTCCTCGAGTGCCGCCTTCACGTTCCTAGGCACGCTGTTATCATTGAGGAGTATGTCTATCTGCTGCTTCACCTGCGTTATTGTCTCTTCGTGCGTCTTGTCATCTTTCATGTTAGCACCACGGGCCCGGCGGGATTTGAACCCGCGACCTTCAGCTTGCTTTGCTTCCTTACTGCAGCATAGAAGGCTGTTGCTCTATCCAAGCTGAGCTACGAGCCCAGCTTATCATATATAAAACAGGCTTCTTATGTTTTCTGTTGTTTTTGCCGCGACCTCTTCCAGAGAAACGCCCTTCAGTTTTGCGATTGTCTCGCAAACCCCAATCACGTCAGCTGGAGTCTTCCCCACTACAGGAGAATCGGTCTCGACGACTATGCTACTTAGCCCAAGCTCATTTATAATCCTTTTCCTCCTTCCCGTCATCGCAGGCGGTATCGAGATAAGATAGCCCCTTTTAGACAGCTCGAGGGCCTGTTTCTCATCCCCCTCAAAGAAGTGGAAGAGCGCCTTTCTGACCTGCATCTCGATGATCGTATTGGCGACCTCTTCGACCGCGCCGCGCGTATGTATGACTATCGGCAGGTTGAGCTCTTTTGCTACGCCCACCTGCTTCCTGAACAGCTCCCTCTGAAGTTCGATGCTGTTCTTATCAGCAACCTTCGTGTCTATCCCTATCTCGCCTATGCCCACTATCTTCATGCTGTTCCTTACGAGTCCCTCTATCTCAACCACATAGCCGGAATCGGAGGTCGCAAAATCAGGGCCTATGCCTATCACAGCAAAAACTCCCTCTCTCTCTGCGATCCTCGCGCATTCAAAATTGTCTTTCGCGCTGCCCCCAGCTGTTATAATCGTTCCCACGCCCTTCTCCCTGGCCTCCCTCACCGTGTCTGCCGGGTTTTCGAATAGGTTTAGGTGGCAGTGCGCGTCAGAGAATTCGAGGGTGCTTCGCGTCCGCGTGCGCTCTACGGCCATCATTTGGCTGTACTGGCCCATGCTCTCTATACAAATGCTGAAACTAGCTATTTATTGATTGTCTTTGCAGTGCGCCTGTTCTGCAGCGCGCTTCACCGCCTTGAACAAATCTTCGTCCCTGATAACTCGCAGGTCTCCAAGCTTCCTGTGTTCCCTGGCGAAATTCTTCACATTTGCACTCGTCACTTCCGATATCCTCTCTATCCATCCCCTTTGGATGTGCTTTATCCTGGCGTTTCTCTCCGATTCAGGCAGCGAATCAAGCTCCCTGAACTTGTCTATATTGTGCTTGATGGCAGCCTTCAGTTCCTTCCTCCTCTCGCTCCTCTTCTCCTTTTCCCGAAGTTTCTTTACGCGGCCGAGCGCCTCGGCTTCCCTCGATATCGGGACGTTCCAGTACTCGTCCGCAAGCGTGGGCACTACGTGCTCTCCCGACCTCAGCAAACCGCCGCGCCTGAGCATGCGATCCAGGTCAGATTTCCCTACCGGGCTCGCAAGTATGTTATAGAGCTGTGGATAGGTCTGCATCAGCTCCCTCCTCTTTTCAACGAACTTTTTGTCTCTCAGCATGAGCATGTGGTAGTGCGCTTCGACCACCGCAAGCCTTCTTCCTATTTTCATTCCCACAGTGAGATCCGGGTGCACCTCCCTGCCGTTGCTGAGCTGGAACCCTTCTTCGTACAGGAACTGGAATCCTGCCCTGCGTATTCCCAGCGCTACTCCCTTTTCATAAGCCGAGATTCCGTTTCCTATGACCTCGGTCATCCCCCTCTCTATGAGCTGATTGGCAGTCAGGTCGGTGCCGTCCTCGCTCCTGAGCCTTGCAGATATCAGGCGAAGGTTAGGATGCTGCCGCGCGTCTCCTCTGGCACTATCCGCTCTTATCAACGCGGATTGCTGACGCAAGCTCTCCCCCACGCCAACTTCTCAAACTCCTTTTATATATGTTCCCATGCCAATATTTACCCATACAACAAGGGCAGTAGTTTCTATGGCTAAAAGCAGCCGGGCAACCAGCACAACCAACAAACTCTTACTCATAGCGATAGCCGTCGGCCTGGTGGCCATAGCCATGTCCTCATACGTCATCCTGAACCCGCAGGTAAGGATAGTATACAGGAACGTGACTACGAACGCGACCGCTCTTCTGCACGGCTACAACATAAGCAGCAGCCTCCTGGAGCCATCGACGAGCTTTCCCGACGCTCCGGTGATCACGCAGAACGAGTCGTTTGGCAGCAGGCTCACAAACATAAATGCCCTGCTCAACACGAGCGAGCTGGGCGTAATAAACAATGCACCAAACTCCTACTTCGAGACAGCCGGGAAGATGCTGCTCAACGGCACGCTGAACAACACCGTCGGTGCGGCCCCGAAGAAACTGCCGCTCTTCATGCTGAATGGCAGGCCTACTGTAATCTACCTCGGCTCCACCACCTGCATCTTCTGCGGAGAGAATAGGTGGGCCATGGCTCTGGCGCTCTCCAGGTTCGGCAGTTTCTCATACCTGTTCAAGGGCTACAGTTCCCTGGGCGACGGCGACATGCCCACCCTGTACTGGGCCCCGACCCACTACAACGCCTCGTCTACAGTGTTCGGCGATTTCTACCAGAGCAGCACAGTCAGCTTCCTTGCGATCGAGGACGCAAACCCAATCGCGTCCGGTTTCAACCTGAACCCGCTTTCTACTATACAGCAGCGCGCCAACCAGACAAACAACACCGCTTACATCGACGCCACAAGCTACATCATAGACAGCAACGACTTCACAGGCACGCCGTTCACTGTGTGGGGCGCCTATGAGGTGGGAGGCGCAGACGCCGTCATCTTCGCCAACAACACTTCCAAGGAGGGCACTTCCCCGCTTCAGCACATGACGCACGAGCAGGTACTGTCCCAGTTATCGGGCTTCAACGACCAGTTCTCCTGGTCAGAGTATGCTGCTGCAGATGTCTACATCGCAATGGTCTGCAAGACACTGAACAACACGCCCAGCACCTGCACCGCGATCCCCTCGATAGTCGCGATCGAGGCCAAGCTGGGGCTCTAGATGAGAGACAAGAAGCCGAGGAGACTTGACGTTTTCAAGCGTATCTTCACATCGCCCTTCTACATACTTGTCGCCATAGTAGCCATAGTCGCCTACTACGCCCTCTTCTCGTACCTGATAATTAGCAGCAACAAGGGCATCTTCCTGGTGACCGCGCCTATCTACTTGGTATACGCGCTCATACTCAGCGCCGCCGTGCTCCTCGCAACAAGCGTATACGCGGTTAGCGTATCGATAAGAGCCAGGTATGCCGGGGCCGAGGGTTCTGCGCTGAGCATAATCACATCATCATTCGGCGGGCTGATAATAGGCTGCAACTGCTACGCGCCCATCTTCGCATCCATGCTCTACGCCATCGGGTTTGGTTCCCTGCAGGTCAGCAGCGCAATCTCATTCCTCGGCGTATACCAGGTGTGGCTGGTTGCGCTGCTCGTCGCCGCAAATCTAATCTTTATATACTATCAGCTCGGAAGGATAATGCGCATTGGCAGCGCCAGCAGATCCAGGTAAAGTGCCTGTGTTGTTTCTATGCAGAGAAGAACAAAGACAAGGGGAAGAAGCAGACGCGTGTTGCATAGCGGCAGTAGGGGTCGTGCCGTCAAACACCAGCCTCTCGCCGGTACTCATGAAGAATACATGATCAAGAGGCTGCTTTCGTCGCCGCAGCCCTCTTTCTACCGCGGCCTCGAGCCGCAGGACATACTCTATAGCTCTTCTCCCGAGCTTCGCTCGCTCGCGTTCAAGTCGGGCTACAACCTCGGCGTCGAGATATACAGGAACTCGCACGGCGGGATGGTTCCTCTCGAACGCGTGCTTGAAAGCGCGGGCTTCGGCAAGCTGATATACCATGCGTTCGAGTCGATGAGCACGTTCACCTCCTACTCTCCAAGGACCGACGGCATCGACCTAGGCATCGCTGTTCACGTATTCGATAGCGGTGTCATATCCGGGTACCTATCCGCGCACACAGGCAGGGAGATAGACGTTACCGAGACTTCATGCGCGTTCAACGGTTCTACACACTGCATGTTCGTCGCAGCCGCAGAGTCTCACAAGCCGGAAGGCCCAGATAGTCTTGATCTGCAGCGAACTCTCGCCGCATTGGGGCACGCGCTGTCGCATTCGAAGGCGGAGCGCGGGGGCAGCAGCTACTATATGCTCTCGATCAGACCGCTCCTCAGCGAGCCCGTATTCAGCGAGGCGACCAAGTTTCTCTACCTGCTTGGCAAACTGGTTGCAGCGCAGAGCAGGGAGAGACCGCAGCATGTCATAGCATCGGCCGCTCGCCTATTCAGGCTCAGGGATGCGAAGATCACGTTAAGCAAGAGGAAGGGGTTTGAGGTAAGCATGTCATACGACCACGAGACGTCAAGCGGCAGGTTCGTCGACCTGTCCGCAGCGTTCGTCTCCGGCTTGGTCAAGGGGGCGTACGGAGGCGATGTGCAGGTCTCCAGGACTGCAGGCAGCAAGGGAGTGTACGGAGTAAAAATAAGGAGCGCAGCTTCGGGCGCGGCGGTGAAGTGAGATGGACCTGCGCTTTCTCGATGTGTTGCTCAAGTACGTGCCAAGCATAGCCAAGCCCGCGGCGCCGCTCTCGTTCAGGGAGAAGCTCAAGTGGACTGCGATCATAATGGGCATCTACTTCCTCATGTTCAGCACGCCTGCGTTCGGGGTGAGCACTGCAACGATAAACCAGCCGCTGATACAGCTCATAAGCGTGATATTCGCCTCTAGGATAGGAAGCCTGATAACCGTAGGCATAGGCCCGATAGTGCTCGCCAGCATAGTGCTGCAGCTCATAATAGGCGCAGGCCTGCTCCACATAGACCTCAACGACCAGGAGCAGAAGGGCAGATTCCAATCCATACAGAAGCTCGCGGCCATGCTGATTGCCATAATCGAGTCGTTCATCTTCGTCTCCACCGGCTACGTGCCCCTTGTGAGCTCATCGTACTTCGGCGTGGTTGTGCTCCAGCTCGCGCTTAGCGCCATCTTCATCGTCTTCCTTGACGAGTCGATGACCAAGTGGGGCATAACTTCTGGAATAAACCTCTTCATAGCCGGGGGCGTCGCCTACGCCATCGTGGCGGGGACCACGACGATACTGCTGGGCGAGGCGATCCAGGCGATAGAGACAGGAGGCGCTACCGCAATACCAAACGCCATACTGGCATTCGGCCCGCTCTTCTTTGCCATACTCGTCTTCCTGATAAGCATCTACGCCTACGACATGAAGATAGAGATACCGCTCGTGTTCAGCCAGATGAGGGGCATAGGCGGCAGGCTGCCCATCCCGTTCCTCTACGTGAGCGTGCTGCCCGTGATACTCGCCACGTCGTTCGAGCTTAGCATGACAGTCTGGTTCCGTTTCTTCGCCGGGGTAACGGGTACGTTTGCGAATCTGGCCAAGTTCATAGCCCTCTATCAGGTCGTGCCCGGCAGCACCGGCACGAGCCAGCTCAGCCTGGTTGGCGGAATTGTCTACCTGATATCGCCCAACTTTCCCCTTCCTTACTCGACCACATACGGAGGGATAGGCGGCTACAGCTCCTACTTTGCATACCTGGCCACCGGCACGAGCCAGCTGTACCTGCCCTGGGGCGGCATAGTAGCGGTTCCCGAGTTCGTGCACATAATAATCTACGCGCTCGTCTTGGTCGCGCTCGCGGTCGTGTTCGGCAAGTTCTGGATAGAGATGACGGGCCAGAGCCCGAAGAACGTGGCCGAGCAGCTCCAGGACGTCGGCTGGCAGGTTCCAGGGTTCAGGCGAGATCCGAGAATAGTGGAGAGCATACTGAACAAGTACATACCCACGATAACCGTGCTTGGCAGCGTCTTCGTAGCGCTGCTTGCCGCGCTGGCAACGCTCACAGGCGCCGTAGGAACAGGAATGGGCATACTGCTGACCGTGGGCATAATGTACATGGTCTACCAGCAGCTGGAGCAGGAGCACGCTCTGGAGCAATACCCGCAGCTCAACAAAATGCTATCCTAGCGCCGCCTGTTGTGGAACAGGCTGGCCCTAAAATCAGCGACCGCCACTTTGGTAGCCTCCTCCAACTTATTCAATGAGGTTCCGTTCCTTCTCAGGAGCCCGTCAAAGTACTCCCGGTGCGTGTTGTAGACAATCCTGCCCAGGCCGGTAATCTCGTAATAGTCCCCAGGCTTGAAGCCGTTGTTCCTGTCGGAATCAACCCGCTCCGCCTGCCGCGTCGCAACAAGGCCGTCGATGGCGCGGGATACGTCTTCCGAGCCCATGTGTGGCCCATTCTCCTGGAAGCGCAGGGGCATGGCCGCGCCCTCCTCCTCCAAGCGCTCCACCACGGTTCTGCTTATTTCTGAAAGCTTGCCTGCCTTGATGGAGAAGTTCTTCTTGTCAGCAGCCCGTATGACGCCAAGGCACAGTATCTCCGCCAGCTCGCCAGCTTTCTTGTCTGCAACCACGATCGGATTTATGGACATGCGCTCGCGCTAGTACATCGCCTGCAGTCTTTTTATCCTCTCCTCTATCGGGGGGTGCGTCGAGAACAGGTTGGCGAAGCTGCTTGCCTTGAACGGGTTCGCGAAGTAGAGCGACGCCGTCACCTCGTTTGCGTGCATTACCGGAGGCGTGTTCGGGTTCTTCTCGTATGCCTGTATCTTCTTCAGCGCGCTGGCCAGCTCCGCCGGGTTTCTCGTCACCCTAGCTCCATTCGCATCTGCCATGTACTCCCTCCTCCTAGATATCGCGAGCCTAGTCAGCAGCGCGAACAGCGGCGCCAGGAACCCGATCACAAGCACCAGGAGCATGAGCAGCCCCGAGTCGTTCCTGCCCCTTCCCCCAAAGCCTCCGAAGAAGAGCGACATGCGCATGTACGCGGCTATGAGCCCTATCGCCCCAGCGAACGCAATCGCGATCGTCATGACGAGTATGTCGTTGTCCTGCACGTGCGAGAGCTCGTGAGAGATGACGCCCTCGAGCTCGTCCCTGTTCATCATCTGCAGGAGCCCTGTGGTGAAGGCTATCGAGGGTTTGCTCCTCCTTCCTGTCGCGAAGGCGTTGGGGTTCGGGTCGTTTATCACATAGATCTTCGGCATCTTGATCTGCATAGCTGAGGACAGGCCCTCCACAGAAGCGTACAAGGCAGTGTACTGCTTCTCGTCCGCTTCCTTGGCCCTCGATACGGCGAGCACAACCTTGTCACCGCTGTAATAGGTGAACACAGCATATAGCGCAACCAGAAGCGCACCGACCGCAAATGCGAAGACGCCTCCGCCGAGCAGGTAGACCACGAAATATATTATTCCGATGAAGAACATGGCGAATATCGCAAGGAGTAGGAACGACTTTAGGTTGTTGCGCGCTATTTCGTCAAAGAAACTGGCCAATCAGATTCACCGGGTCACTTCTTCTGCGGCCTAGCCCCCTTGGCGGGCGCAGACGCGTTGTCATCGCTTGTAAGGTCTACCTTCACTGCAGCCTTCTCCTCCTCTGGCGCCTGGAAGAAGTCCATGCGCTTGAAGCCCATGGGCCCAGCGAACAGGTTGCCCGGGAACTGCTGTATCGCATTGTTGTAATCAAGCACGTAGTCGTTGTACGAGGTGCGCACGAAGGAGATCTTGTTCTCCGTGTTCTCGAGCTCGCTCTGAAGGTTCTGGTAGGTCTGCGAGGCCTTAAGGTCCGGGTAGTTCTCCGCTACTGCGAAGAGGCTCTTCAGCGCCTGGCTCAGCATGTTGTTCGCCTGCGCCTTGTCCTGCACGCTGCCCGACACTATTGAGCTCCTGAGCTGCGTCACCTGCGTGAGCACGCTCTTCTCGTACTTCATGTAGCCCTTGACGGTCTCGACGAGATTGGGAATGAGGTCGTACCTTCGCTTGAGCTGCACGTCTATCTGCGCCCATGCGTCCTGCACGCGGTTGCGTTTGCCAACGAGCCCGTTGAATACCAGCACTACCGCAGCCACAACTATGATTATTACTGCAGCTACTATCTCAAGCAGAGCCATAGCAATCAATCAGAATAGGCGTTATATGTATAAATAGCACTACCTGAGCTTGGTTTTGAGCGCGTCGTTCTTGGTGGCGTCCATCGCCACCTGCTCCGGAATATCGTATCTGGCGCCCTCGTTGTACCATTTCTCCGCGCCCCCGAGCAGCATCGCCAGGTCCCCGTCCCTGAATATATCCGCGTGCAGGTCCTTGTTGAGCTTGTATACGGTGAAGTAAGCAAGAAGCGGGCTTTTGGTCACGAACGTGTTCCCGTGGCCCAGCACGACGGTGTCGCTGTCTGCTATGGCGGTAACCATCCTTTCCCCTCTGCCAGTCTTCTTGAGCTGCTCGTCTGGAATCCAGTACCTCTCCCAGTGAAGCCTGCTTGCGTCGGCCACCACCTTCAGCACGCCCTTGTCGTCGTACCTCATCCAGAAGCCAAACCCCTCGTGTTCCGGGTTGGGGTTGAGTGTCATGTTTGCCACGCGTATGAACTTGCCGTTTACGCACGTATCCACGTTGTACTTGAGCATCACGAAGAGATACTTGCCCTTCACCTCTCCCGTGTCCCAGTCGATCTCGCTCTCCAGCAGCGGCGTGAAGTACTCGGGCCCCTTCTTCGGGACCCCGTCGATGAAGTAGCTCACCACGTTGGCCTTGAATATGTAGTTTGCGGTCTTGGCTGCATCTGCAGTCTCCTTCTTGTATTGGCGTACCGCCTCATCAGGATCTCTGCCAAGCAGGAGCGCCCTGGCGAGGTCCGGCCCAATCCTGAGCCCCGGGTTGGCCTCGTCGAGCGTCAACACGAGCGCCTTCCACTCCCTCTTCTTCAGATACTTCTCAACGTACTCTACAAGCGCCTCCACCGCTCTCCTGGTTTCCTTCTCCTCTATGCGGCCGCCTAGCAGCCTGAGCTTCAGCTCGGCCACTTCTCTCTTGACCATGTCGTTGAGCTTCTTCGTAGGCACCTCGACGCCGTCGGGCTCCACTCCCGCAAGCCCCATGGCATAGGTGAACTTCGCGAGCGTTTTGTTGTCGCTTACCTTGCGGTCGCCGCATCTCAGTTCCTTCTTAAGCTCCCCTAGCCGCTCACTACAGAGCTGTGCTATCTGCTGTTTCGCGCCCCGTGTGCGCTGCGCTTCGGGTGTGCCATACTCCCCCGTAGGCTCACCTCTCTCTTAATGTCTTCCCCGCTTCTCTCTATGCATTCCACATTTATACGGCTTGTGTTCGAATACGTTGATCTGCCATCTCTTCGCTCATCGTCGAGCCGGGTAACGCTAATCTTTATTAATGACTTTGCCCCCAATATCCTTTAACAGAAGGCGACTAAGGTCGGCTTGCGCAGATAGCGATGGGTGGCATTCAGGGTCTAAGATTCAGGAAGGACGCTAAGAAAGCCGCAGCCAACGCGCTGTCAAAGGAGCTCAAGGCGCTTGGGTACTCCGATGTCTACCTGATCGACAGCCCCGAGCACGGATTCCTGCACGCAGAGATACCGCTTAACATAGACCTATCTGGAGGCGGGGACAAGGCAAGCTCGTACGTCGACGGGCACGACCAAAAATATGCTAAGATCAAGGAAGCGTTCGGCAGGTGCGGGTTGAAGATGAGCTCGACAAGCGATGACAAGTTCGAGGTGATGGCTTTCTGCATGATAGTCAACGGGGTTCAGGGCGGTGGCCTTGTAGGCATGATACACGATACCGACGTCACGGGGAAGCAACCCGGAGATCCAGAGGAGATGTCAGCGAGGGTCGGTGCGTTCTTCACGCTCCACAACAAGCTCGAGCTGTTCGTGCTGCAGGAGAAGATTCCCGAGGCGATGCCGGCGTTGTCGCGCGCTGCACGCGAGGCTTGCGCCATAGCTGCTGTTGACCGCTCTGCGACAGGCAGGAACGCTGCCCTGCGTGCGGGCAGGCGCACCGGCTAGGCGCCGCGGCTTATTCTATACGCTCCGTTTACAATTGACAGTGTGAGCGTTGCCTGGACACCGTCTGGGCAGAAAAGTCCCGGAGACGCATTCGCTGCAGAGCTCAGGTAGAAATCGTGGCCGTAGTCATGGAGTACGTCTCCCGATATCGTGGCCCCGCAGAGCCCCGCTGGCAGGTAGAAGCTCCCAGAGCTCTGGCCTCCGTTCAGCATCGCCGAGTTCAGCGCGTACACGAGCTGGGATATCTGGAAGGAGGCCACGCTCTCCCCAAGCCGCCCGCCCGCTTCGCCGACCGCACCAAGAGCGAAGAGCAGCGATAACCCAGCTAGCGCAGCGTAGAGCAGCAGCTCCAGCGAGAGCTGCGCCTTCATCCTATACGCCGTTGGTCGTCAGCGAGCCGAGCTCGTTGCCTATGGCGGCGGCGATGCCCTCGCTCGTTCCGTTCACAGTCACGTTGCTCACAACAGCTCCCCTCAGCTTCACCACCATCGCCAGGGCGAGCACGATGACGATGCTCGCTGCCGCGACCATCATTATGTACTCCAGGGAGCCCTGCGCCTTCTTGCTCCTTGCCAACGCAAACAAACCAACAGCGCTGGCGGGCAGGAGCCCATATGCCGTCTCTCTTATGCTTCTCATTGTTTCACCTCATAAAACGCCAGATAGGTAAGTTTTTGTAAGCAGGGCCACAGCCGCGGCCATCGCAATATAGGGAGCCGTGGAGAACAGGTTCGCTTTCGCGTTCCTTTCCGGGTGCGCAAATGCCGCAGAAAGGTAAAGTGTCATCGCAGCGTAGACTATCGAAACCGCAATGAAGCATGTCCCGAGCACAGCGGAGCCGCTGCCCGCCGCACCCAGGGATGTCGTTAGCACTATCGAGCTTATCCCTGAGAAGAGCGGGAAGAAGACGCCCATGCCCATGTATATCAGCGCCGCAGAGCCGCCGACCTTCGCCTTGAACCGCGCCCTGGCGGCAATGTCCCGTTCCAGTTCGTCTCTGAAGGCCGCCAAAGGCTTCTTTATGTCAGCGCCATCGGCGTAGCCGGAAGCGACAATCCCTATAAACCTCGAAAGGAACTCGTTTCCTAGGTTCTCGTTCTTATCGCTGTCAACGGAGCCGGTCAGTTTCAGACTCGAGGCCGCACCCCTTAGAGCAGGGGTACGGTCAGCCAGCTCGTCGAACGCCCTAGACACAGAGCCGTGCGAATCACAGCGCGACAGCATATCCGATGCTAGCGACACGACACTACCATCGTCCACGCGCTTCCTATTCACGCTTCTAAACAGACAAACGCCTCCACATGAGCAGGTTTCCGAGAGAGTAGAAGAACGGCACGGCAAGCAGAAGCGTCGCAGAGAAAGCGACGATGCTGAAAGAAGCGCTCGAGAGCACGCTGCTTCCTATGAAAGCGAAGATCATGAATGACGGCAGCACGGTGCTTATGAACATGTTGAACGTCGCATACCTCTGGGCTGCCTCTTCCACCGCAGCCCTTCGCGCCCCCACCAGCCTTTCGTGCTTCTCTATTTCAGACGCCGCCCATCTCCTGCTTCCCATCTCTCCGTCGAGCGCCCGCGGCTCCATGAAACCGCGCATTATGCTGCGCAGCACCTTTTCCCTCAGGGCCGCATATCTGATGCTTCGCGCCGCTGCAAGGGCCGCCTTGGCATACGCCCCTCCACGCCGCTTGCGATACACGACCGAATGCAGGTAACGGAAAAACTCTTCACCTTCGGTCCTTTGCCGGTACGCCTTCCTGTTAGCAGAGAGCATAATGCTCACTGCAGATACCGATATTGTGCTCGCCGCAACGAGCGCTGCAAGCTGCAATGCGCTCCCTAAGCCCCCCGCATAGTAGATGAGTGCGGCTATGGCCATAGCCATTACCTCTGTACACATCACGTCAATGACCAACTTCCCAGTCCCTACGCGCATTCGTATCCCTGCAACCTGTCAAGAATCTCCCTGGAGCCTGTGCAGCTTTCAGTCAGTATCCTGAGGAACTCGCCCCTTCGTTCCACCTCCCCCAGCGCAAGCGCGCCGCTAACGCCGGCCTTTCTCGAGTAGGCCGCAATCACCTTCGAGCCCCGCAGCGCCCCGAAATCAAGTTTCCCACCGCTTACGATGCAACCCACATCTACAGAGTCGTTCCCCTCTATTACTGTGCCGATGCCTTCGGTCTCGGCCCTGCTGAGCCATCTGTACTCGTAGACCTCGCCGAGCACGCGTTTCGACAGGCCCACGTGCTTCATGTAGAGCGCCAAGTCCAGACAGTTCAGAGAACGCGCATCAACATCCATGGGCTTGACCATGAGCTTCTTGACTATCTCGATCCCGCCCTCGTTGCTGTGCATGGTTGTTATGAAGGGTATGCCGAGGTTGGCTCCCGAAAACAGGTCGCGCGTCTCGGCGCCGCGCACCTCCCCGATGACGAGCCTGTCGGGTCTCATGCGCAGCGCGTTTATTATCTGGTCCCTGGTGCTCGCCTTGCCCCCTAGGCCCGATCCGTATAGGGCCACGCTGTTGTTTATGTCAAGCTTGATCTTTAGCTCGTTAACCTCCTCTTCTATCGTAAGCACCTTTTCAGATCGCGGCACAAAACCGAAGAGCGCGCTCAGCAGTGTAGTTTTCCCGCTCGCCGGGGATCCCGCTATGAGTATATTCATGCCGGCGTCCATGGCCAGCCACAGATATGCGAGCACAGAGACGTCGGTGGTTCCGCGCCGCAGAAGATAATCAAAACCAACAAGCCTGTTGTCTGCAAGCCTTATCGAGGCCACGGCCCCGCTCTGCGCATACGGGGCAATCTGCGCATGCACCCTTGCATTCCCTACCTGTGCGTCTATTATTGGCGTCTCCTCGCCCAGTTCCTTGTCCGCTTCGTATACAAGCCTGTTGAGGCTGTGCCTGAAAGACCTCTCGCCGTCGAAACGAAGGTTGGTAGCGCACCTGCCGTAATCCGCATGGAAGATGGCTATCGGAGCTGACGGCGCGTTAACCTCTATCTCTTCTATTCTTTTCCTGTCCTCCATCAGTATGCTCAGGGGTCCGTAGCCTACGGTGTCGTGTGCTATCAGGTACGAGAGAAACTCGGCCCTCCCTTCGCCCATACGCGTCAGCAGGCTCCTCCTCGCAGTTTGTCTTGCCGAATCCAACAGTCCGATGCCTATGCCTTCTCCGCTTCCCGCAAGCTCGTCCACAACAGAGCCCTTGGCCATCTCTGCATATGTTCTTTCCAGCTCGGAGATGCGGTCCAGTCCGTAACCCACCACGTACGCGTAACCGTTGCCGTTCTTTAGCAGAGCTTTTGGGACAAGGCCTCCGAAGGTCTCTACAACTTCTCCTCCATACCCCTGCTCGAGCCAAAACCCGGCTTTTGAACGGCGCGGCTCGCCCGGCGGCTTGTGGAGGACTGGATATCTGTTTACTAAAGTCTCTAATCTTTTACTTAAGTAAAACATATGCTACTTTGTGTCGCTCAACCTTCTTATACCTTTCCATAGGGCGCAGTTTTTACTGCTCTCCAACCGCTTAGCTTCAGGGTGAACTTTACATTTAAATAGTTTGGTGTCGACTTTAATGCGTATGGTCAGGAGAGAAAGGGGCGAGGACGGCATCTGGATGATCAGGAAAGTGATGAGCAAGCCGAACTTTGCCGTTCTGAAGCTGCTCATGGAGAAGTCGCCGAGGACCACCAGGGAGCTTTATCAGATTCTGGGCAAGAGCTTCACCAGGAAGACGCTGATAATCACGCTCAGGAACCTATCCATGAATCTCAATGTGCTGCAGCCTACGCACATACGCACGGAGCGCGGCTACGACCTCGGCTACGGGATAAACCCGAAGCTTAAGGACGTTGTGAAGCTCGTGGAGAAGTGCGAAAACATAGTAGAGAACGTTTCAGCGAGCCCGAAGAGCGGCTAGTTTTGGCGGGCAGCCCATGGTCGGAGAAAAGAAGTACAAAGTGACCCTCAGCGGAAGCGGCTTCAGTTACGCTGTGGTGGTAGAAGCCAGCGAGAAGGCTACAATGCGCGAGTTCAAAGAGCTGGCTATCAAGAAAATAAAGGAGCAGTACGGCGTCTCTGTTCCTGACGACGTTCCGGTAGACCTTGAGTTCGAGATAGTAGGCTAGCCTATCCCCAGACGTCTGCGCTCACCCTGTTGGCGGGAACTTTAAGAGCGGCGAGTGCGTCCTTGACCGCCTTGACAAACGGAAGCGGGCCGCACACGTACGTCATTCGCTCCGGAAGGTCGGGAACATACTTATGTATCATCGCCGCATCAACGTGCCCGGTCTGCCCGGTCCACCCGTCTCCCGGAGCGGGCCTGGTGACCGTGACTGTAAGCTTCAGCTTCATGCTCTTCTCCATCTGTTCCAGCTCTGCCTTCCTTATCACTTCTGTCGGATACTTTATGCTGTACAGCATTGTCGTGTCTACTGCAGCGTTGACCGCGCGCATGTGCCTCAGCATCGACATGAATGGCGAGAGCCCGGTGCCGCCCGCCACGAAGAGCACCTTGCCGTCCTTGGCCGGGTCGAACCTGAACTGGCCGTTTGGCCCCTTCAGCACGAACGGGTCGCCGATCTGCACGTCGTTGAAGTGCGACCTGCCCAGGTGATCACCGTGCGTAGGGTTCTTTATCACGAAGAATTCAACGTTCACAGAAGAAGGATCAGAAGCTATCGATTCGGCTCTCGCCAAATGGGACTGCCCTGTCTGCTTGTCTATTCCCGAGACCATCATGAACATGCCAGGGTCGAAGGCGTTCGGCTTGCCGTCGTCAGGCTGCATGCCTATTATCAACACTTCCTGAGTCTCGTCTATCTTCTCACTTACCTTGTACCTCCTTTCCAGTACTGGATAGTTTACCATGCTTCTCTACAGAGGTAGATGTGTTCGGTGAGGAATAAATAGTTAACTCGGTCTGTCTTAGATCCTGCCAGAATCTAAGCTACGTGCTCTTTTCTGACAGGAACATCAGGATCGCCTGCTCCAGAAGCAGCTTGTTCTTGGCCTGCTCCCATACGATGCTCTTCGAGCCCTCGAGCACATCTGCCGTTATCTCCCGCCCGCGGAATGCTGGCAAAGGATGCATCACCAGCGCGTCCTTGTCAGCGTACTTGAGCGCCGCAGCGTTTACCTGGTACTTTGCGAACAGCCTGTTCCTCTTCTCAACCTCGCTCTGGTCGACCTTGCCGAAGGTGTCGGTCAACGAAGTAAAACTGTCGATGTAAACGATATCTGCCCCAGCGAGCCCGTCCGCCATCGTGTCGAAGATGTCCACGACCCCGTACTCTCTCGACCTGGTAAGGTACTCTGGGTTCGGCGGATAGTCCTTCGGCCCAACGAGCGCCATCTCAGCACCAAGCTTAACCGCGGCCAGCATGAGCGAGTTGCACGTGTTCTGCGCTATGTCGCCCACGAACGCAATCCGTATCCCCTTCAGCTTCCTCTTGGCGTTCGAGATCGTGTAAAGGTCTGAGATCGACTGCGTGGGGTGCTCCAGATCCGTCATCGCGTTTATCACCGGCACTGTGGAGCTGTTCGCAAACTCGACCAGATCCCCATGGTGGTCCAGCCTCGCCGCGACGAAGTCCACGTAAAGGCTGAGCATCCTTGCAGTATCGGATACCGTCTCGCCCCTTGACATCTGCGAGGTATTCGAGTCCACGTATATGGACCTTCCTCCGAGCCTTCCCATCGCCACCTCGAACGAGATCCGGGTTCTCGTCGATGGCTTCTCGAAGAGCAGCGCGAGCACAGATCCCGCCTTGAGCGACGTGAGGGTCTTCCCGAGGCTTATCTCGTCTGCTATGTCGAATATCTCATTCATCTGGTCTCTTGAGAGGTCATTCACGCTGAGGAAGTTCATGCCATCACTACCCGAACACGAACCCGAGGCCCTGGTCGGATTTCTGCCTCTCCTCCTCCACCGTCTCAATCACCTTCTTCTCAACCTCCGGCGGGGCGCGCTGCAGCGATCCTATGCTCTTCCTCAGCTTCGCCTCCCCTGCTTCCAGGAATGAGTCGTCTGCGCTAAGGTACAGGTAGCTCTTCTCCCTGTCGAGTCCCAGCGACACGCCATCCTTGAGCTGGCAGTCCTGCCTAGCGAAGATAGTGTTCAGGTCCTTGTCGTTCTTGAGCTTGTTGATTGCCTCATCGGCCTCTTTCTTCTTCTGCGCCGCCTCCTGCGCTACCTCTGGATGCTTCTCCATGTATTTGGGGTCGTCCCACTCCTTCGGAACCTTCGGTATCAGGTTTGGGTCCAGGTATGGGTCGTATTCGAGTATCTTCTTCAGAGCAGCGGCATCAGACGAGTTAAGCACGTAGACTCTCGCGGGTATCGATCTCACCCTTCAATGAGCATCGCGTTTATGCCGCCTTCCTGCCCGGGTCTGTTTGTCACCCTCGCCTTCCCTAGCTCAGTGTTTATCACGGCACCCTTGGTGATTATCGCAAGCCTTGCGAAGTTCCTGTTGTCGTTAGACTCGACAACTCCAGTTATCTTCGCCTTCTTGTAGCCCTGTTTTGTTAGCACGTTGGCGAAAGTAGCGTACTTGACAGCGTCCTTTCTGTTTCCGCCCCGCGCGCGTATCTTGTACAGGCTCCCCTTCTCGGCGACCTTGGATGAGGCGAAGTATCCTCCCGACTCGCTCCTGCGCTTGTCCCTTATCTTGCTCTTAAGTTTGCCGCTGCCAGAAGAGGCGCGGTCAGACTTGCCGTGCATCTGTGCACCGAATTGACTCATGCTATCACAACACCAGAATATGTTATATAGATTAACAGGGAAAGGGTTTTATTGATTGTGATGCGGGCTCGTTCCACCAATCCTGCCGTCTTCAAAAGCCGACCCGTACTCCATGTCTGCAGCAGCAAAAGAAGCATAAACGAGCTGGTCGAGAGCTCGAAAAGGCTCGTCAGGGGAGGCGATGTTCTGCTGCTGTTCCGCTACGATGAACGGCTGGTGCGCCGCGTCCTTCCGGCATACGTAAATGCGGCACTGCGCTTCGGGGAAGGCAGCTCAAGGTCCAATAGCATGCAGGTCGAGATGTTGCTGTTCCTGTGCGGCACCATGAACATAGGCAAGGCGCTAAGGGAATGCGGTGCCGCCGACAGCAAAAGGTTCTGCGTCTTCTCGTCAAGTGCAGCGCTCTTTTCGAGGTTCTCTAAGGCAAACGGAATCGTCAGCACAAGGCGCATACCTGTTTCGCTAGACCCAAAAGTGTCTGGAAACGTTGCCATCTCCGAGCTGCTCAGCGACTAAAAGCGTTATAACAGAGTTATTCAATCATCTCGAAAGCTTTATACGCCGTAGTGCGAACCTGTAAAGCTTTTACGCCTTCACAAAGAGAATACTGTTGAGGGGTAGCGTCCAAATATACGATCTTGGTTCTCCCCGATCCAGGTTACAGACATTTTCCCACATGCTACCCCTCCTTCTTCACTTCCTGCCGCAAAAGAGAGCGGCATAAGCGCTACTCCTCCACGAATTTTGAGTTTAGCACCTCGTATATCTTCTCTGCCTTCTTTTCCCCTATCTTCTCAACCTTCATCAGCTCTTTCGGCTCCGCAGAGACGACGTTCTTTATGGTCTTGAAATGCCCGATAAGCGACCTGGCGAGTTTTGGGCCTATCCCCGGTATGGAGCCGAGTATAAGCAACTGCCACTGCGAGTTGCTGAACGCTCTCTTCGAGCCCAGCATGCGTGGTACTCGCTTCTCGTCCTGCTCACGTTCGGCAAGCCTGGCCAGCGTGCTCACGGTCTCGGCCGAGTCCTTCGACCTTATGACCTGCACGTTGTAGTCTCCGTATAGGCTGATTATCGCACCGAGGACCACGTTGGGGTTCATGGTAAATTCTGATTCCTCCCCCTCCAGCAGCAATATCGGTTTCTTGTATGTGTTGCTCAGTCGCTCTATCTGATCGAAGAGCCTTGCGTTTATTATAGAACTCTCAAAATCATTCACCGTCTTGCGCTCAACGCACATCCTTTCGGAAAGGATGTAGTCGCCAACCGGGAGCTGGGCGAAGCTGAGGAATATGCCGGAACCGGAGAGCCCCTCAAGTATGTCGAGGTTCCTCTCCCGCTTGTCCACTATTATCTTCACTTCCCCCATTCGACCAGTAGAGCGTGCAGCATATTGATATAGCAGATTAGGAATAAATAGCGTATGGCACGACGCAGGAGCAGGGAGAAGGAACCTAGCAGGGAAGACTACCAGCTCAAGGAGCAGCTGAAGATAGAGGAAGGCGTGTTCGACACAAGGACCGTGCTGCGGATAGGCAAGCTCTTCAACAAGGGCGTCATCGCGAGCATGGAGTTCATAATCGCTAGAGGCAAAGAGGCCGATGTCTACCTTGCTAACGCCGGGGAGAAGGTGGGGAAGGATTTCGTAGCGCTCAAGATATTCCGATTAGAGAACGCGAGGTTCCAGAACAGGATCAAATACATAGAAGGGGACCCTAGGTTTGGCAGGGTAAAGCACGACGTCTTCGCGATAGTGAACGAGTGGTGCAAGAAGGAGTACGGCAACCTGATGGTTGCCGAGGGCGCCGGGGTGCGCGCGCCCAGGCCCTACGCCTTCAACGGAAACGTGCTCGCGATGGAGTTCCTAGGAAAGGAGGGCAAGCCGTCGCAGACGCTGAGGGAGCAAAAAGTGAAGGACCCAGAAAAGGTCCTAGACCAGATACTTGATGATACAAGAAAGTTATACCAGAGCGAACTGGTGCACGCGGACCTGAGCGAGTACAATATACTGATGCTTGATAGCCTGCCATACATGATCGACTTCGGCCAGGCAGTTCATATCAAGCATCCAGACGCGATGCGATTCTTGGAGAGAGACGTATTCAACGTGCTCCACTACTTCGGCAAGGCGTATAAGATAGAGAGGGATCACGCGGAAACAATGAGGTTCATCACCGGATAGCGACCGTGCTACAGCGGGACCGCTATTCCCTTCTCCTTCAGCCTGTCCCTGTCGCCTATGCTGTACCTCCAAACTATGTCCCCGCGCTCGTTGCTCTGCACCACCCACGGCTTTACAACCACTATGTCGTTCTCCTTTATCCAGAACCTGCGCCTCAGCCTGCCGGGTATGCTGCAGATGCGTTCGAAGCTGTCAGAGCAGCGTATCCTGAACTTGCTTGCGCCAAGCACCTGCGCGACCACTCCCACGACCTCACCCTGCTGCGGTATCTTCAGCTCGTAGACCGGGGCCGGCCTTCCGCCCCTTCCCCTGCCTCTTCCGCCCCCTCCTCTGTGAAACGCCAAATCAAGACCTCTTCACCGTGTACCTTGCGCCGCACGCCTCGCAGACAAGCGTCTCGTAGCCGCGCTCGCTGCCCTCTATGTGTGTGTCAGGCTTGTGGCACTCCTTGCATATCACGTAAGCGTCGAAGTACTTCTTGACCTTGTCGTTAAGCACGGCGTTCTGCACCTTCGTGCTTATCGTCAGCTTCTGCTCGCCCAGGCTCACAGGCGCCGCGAGCTCCTTGCTCAGGTATTTTGAGATGTCGACCTCCTCCCTCCTTGCCGCATCGGCTATCTGGGAGAAGTTCCTTATGATCGTCTTGCTGCCCTGTATTATGGAGTCGACTTCCGGTACCTTGAAGTCTGATTTCTCTGCAGCGAGGCTGGGCAGTTGGGCGAACGCCCTATCCAGCAGCTGCTCATACGTTGAATCCAAAAGGACCACACCAACAATAGGTTTTAGGGGTTAATAAGTTATTCGCCCAATATGGTAATGCAGTAGGGAGGCGGGAAGCTAGAGGTTTCCCTCACCGCAAACCCCCTTTAGGCGGGCCGTATGCCGGTCGTGTTGCTTGCATGCATGTCGGGCCCACGCCAAAGCGTCGAGGTCTTGCCTTCAGTGGCGGTCTCGCGCATGAACCGGGCCAGGCCGGAAGGAGCAACCCTAAGTACGCGCGGCTGTGCTCTGGAGATACAGGGCTGAGCAGAGGTGTGGTCAACCTGGCTTGCTTGCCTGCGGCTAGGTCGGCTCCTGCTGCACGATGATCGCATGGCCAGGATACTAAGATCTAACGCCGTTGCTATAGACGACTGCGCCCGAGCCCTTTCCGAAGGCAGAGCGATAGCGTATCCCACCGAAACTGTCTACGGGTTGGGAGTCGACGCCACGAACAGGGAAGCTGTAAGAAGGCTGTTCCAAATCAAGAAGAGGGAGGTAGGCAAACCTGTTTCAGTAGCGCTGGCAAACGTGGAGAGCGCCAAGAGATTCGCGGTGTTCAACGAGAATGCGGAGGCGCTCGCAACGAGGTTTCTGCCCGGGCCGTTAACGCTGGTGCTCAAGGCAATAAGCCCGATACCGATGATAACCTCGGACAACAAAATCGGCATAAGGGTGCCGAGCAACAGTTTCTCCCAGGAGCTGCTGCCACGCTTCGGCAAGCCGATAACCGCGACATCGGCAAACATCTCAGGCCAGGAGAGCGTGACAAGGGCCGCAGACCTGGACAGATCGCTTCTCGACCTGCTGGAGATAGTGGTGGACAGCAACGAGTCGAGGTACGGGCAGGGCTCAACAGTGGTAGACGCGAGCGGCGAAGCTCCGGTTATTTTAAGGGAGGGCGCGATTAGTAGAACCGCATTGGAATCAGCATGGAAATGAGATACGTGAAAAGGCTCAAGCCGGTCCAGTCAAAGCTCTTGGACGCGGCTGCGCAGGCGATGGAAAACGCGCACAACCCCTATTCGCACTATTACGTCGGCGCGGCTGTTTTGGCTGACGGCAACAGGATATTCAAGGGCTGCAACTTCGAAAACGCCGCTTTCAACGATTCGATACACGCGGAAATGGCCGCGATCTCAGCAGCCAACACGGCCGGATACAGAAGGATAAGGGCGATAGCCGTGATCTCCAGGGAGAAGAACGGCAAAACAAAAGTCCCAGCCACGCCCTGCGGAATCTGCAGGCAGATAATATTCGAATCAAGCAGAAGATCAGGAATCGACGTAGAGGTCATAATGTCGAATACTGACAGGAGCAAGATAGCCGTAATGAGGATAAGCCAACTGCTCCCCTTCGCCTTTGTTTTCTAAGCCCCTCACCGCAACAACACATAACCTTTAATTTGTGAATTGCCAACTCTGCTCGTGCTGGGTTCGCCTAGTGGTAGGGCGGCAGCCTGCTAAGCTGTTTGGCTAGAAATGGCCTTCGCGAGTTCGATTCTCGCACCCAGCGTCCTCATAATCAAAAGCGCAAGTCAGGTGCAGAAAACCTAACTCTACGGAAAGCGCTATTAATTGCCGAGTTATATGAATAGCAGGTATATTGAATGAACAAACTTGTTCCAATCGCAATAGTGCTGGTGCTGGTTGCAGCTGCGGTAATTTTAATACTGCCGCCTTCTGCTTCAGGCAGCACAGGCGGTCTTGTCGCATTGCAGCTAACCGATCCCGCGCAGGTTCCGGCAGGCGCGTCGGCTCTTGTAGTATCCTATTCTTCGCTTCAGGTTCATCTCAGCAACGCAGGCAACGAGTCCGGATGGGTGTCAGCAGCAGGCAGCGGAAGCGTAGACCTGCTAGGGGTGATCAACCTAAGCCAGACGATAGGTACGGTCTCGATATCCGCTAACGCAACAATAGATATGGTGAGATTCAACGTCACCTCTGCAACGATAACTGTTAACGGTACGACTCACAATGTAACAGTCCCAAGCGGCGCAATAACCGCACACGTTCAGGGCGCAACTTCGCTAGGTGGCAACGCAAGCATCCTTGTGGAACTTTCACCCGTTGTCGCAAGCATAATAACAAACACATCAACCATATTCGTGCTCGCCCCTTCGGTCAGGGCTGTTGTAGTCGGCGGCGGTAGCAATTCGGCCACACTGCATGTCGGAGCTAAAGCGAGCCTTACAGAGAACGACAGCGCCGAGTTGGAAAGGTCCAGGCCGAACGTTTCGATAACATCCGCATCGCTATCGGTCTCATCGGCCAACGTCACGCACTTCTCCATAACACTGAAGGACAACTCGAACGCAAGCGTCGCGATAAAGCACGTAGGCTTAAAGGGCAACATCGGCGTTCAGTACAATTCAAGTAAGCTGGTAGCTAGCGCAGACGCCTTCGTCGCAAACATGACCTCGAGGATAAGCAACAGCAGTTTCTGCACTGCGGCAAACGCCAGTCAGGGCGGGGAAGCGGGAGCCGGCATATCTTCGGAGCAACAGGACAGGATAGAGAGCCTGCTGCGCAACAGTTCGTTAGGGAGCCAGGTTCCTGACTTTGAGCTAAACATAGGCGCGGGCGAAACCGTGAGCATCAACAGCAGCATCTGCACTCCTGCTGGATTGGCCAACTTCACCTCGCACCTGCAGCAGTTCGTGCTGAACCGCAGTATGGAAGTGCAGGCAGAGCAGAGCGACAGGCAGATTATGAGCTTCTCGGTTCAGAGCAACGGCACGCTATCAGTGCCTCTGGGCACCGAAGACTTCGAGAACTCAAGCCAGAGCTACACGCTCCAACCAGGACAATCAGTAACGCTCAGTTTCAACGGTGCGGTTTCATTTGGCCGTGGAATGTTCAGCGTAAGCCCAGTGGTCGGATCTCAGTATGAGGTTGGCGCGCAGACAGAGAACGCAGGCATAGTCTTCACCAACGTGACCGCCACATCGAGCTAGATATTCCAAGCGGCGACCTTCGGAATAAGGAAGTCATAGCTGTTGCGCTTGCCCTTCTCTTTCTTTATCTGCTCCGCGTGCCTCTCGCACAGGTATAGGCTCTTCCCGCTCTTGAGCGTTATCAGCATGTTCGCGAGAGTGTAGCCATTCTCCTCATGCAGGCAGAAGTCGCAGCATGTGTAAGCAAGCCGCACTATCTGGGGCTTCGTGGTCCCTGTTATGTCCTTGTTTATCTGAGGAATGGATCCCTGCACGACGTACGCGTTGCCGCACTCCTTGCACTCCGCTATGCCGTACCACTCAAAGAGCATCCTGCCCTGGTACTCAAGCACGAACTGCTTCCCATCAAGCGTCGCGCCCACCTTCAGGTCGGGCTTGTGTGCGTAATATGCATTCTGCTCCGTGTCCTTCAGGCAGAAGGGGCAGCGCCTTATGACTAGCATCGTCTTTTGGAGCTCGAGCACCTTCCTATCTGACACGACAGCCATGCAAACCAGCTTGCGCTAACCAGCTATACCTTTCTCACAAGAAGAAAAGTTAAGCTTAAGCTGCCGGCGCGTCTCCTGTAGGTTCGCCGATGGCGAATCTTGTCCTTACGTCGGTTACCTTCACTGTCAGCTTGTCTCCAGGTTTCGCGCCCTTCACAAAGATGACGAAACCATCCTTCTTTGCGATTCCGTCTCCTCTGCTGGCCGAACCCTCTATGGTTACTTCCAGTACGTCTCCGACCTTTACCGGCTTTGGCAGGAAATAGTTGGGGTTCATTCCCCTCCTTTCTCCCCTTTCTCCTCTGTCTCCTCTGCCGCGTCCTTCTCCGCCTTCTTCTCCGTATGTCATGTTGTATTTTCCTCTGCAGAATTAGCTTCCGCAAATTATCTATTACTTGTTTTATGCCTTATATAAAGCTATGTTTTCAAGGCGACTTTCTCTCCTCCTGCAGCGCCTGCAGGAACGACTCCAGGCTTGAGAACAGATGATCCGGGCGCTCGTTCTTCAGCGCGTCGAACGAGTCTATGCCGTCGGCCACGGCGCACGAGTGCATACCGGCCAGCTTAGCCGTCATGATGTCGCTGGCCATGTCGCCGATGTATACGCTTCTCTCCTTCTTGGCCTTGAACCTGTCAAGCAGCACCAGGAGGCCCGTCGGATTGGGCTTGTAGCGGCCAACAGCTTCTGCAGCCAGCGCCGTGTCAACGTAGCGCAGCGCCCCGAGCTGTTCCGTCTCCTTGAGCAGCCTGTACGAACGCGAGTCGCTGAATACTGCAACCTTTCTGCCGTTGCGTTTGAGCAATGAAAGTAGCGGGATCGCGCCGCGCTTAAGGCGCGGCCTGAATATCACCCCATAGGCATCATCGAACATAGAGTAGATTCTGCTCACGTCCTCCTTCATCCTTATGTTTCTCGCAGGAAAATCCGAATACCTCTTGCCTCTTAGCATCTCCATGCTCCTGTGCTTGCCCCTGGCCCCAAACAGGTCTAGGAGCGTAACAAATATCGTTGATGTTGTGAGCGTGTGGTCCCAGTCGAAGATAAAGAGCTCGTATTTCGAGAGAAGCCGCATAGGGTTATTAATCCTGTTCAACTTATAAAAACGCATATGATGAGAAAGGTGATCGCTGAGCTTCGGCGATGACGAGAGATAGGCGGTCTGATCATTTGGCGTTGTGATGAAGGTTGGGGGAAGCGGTGTGCTGAAACGGCTCAATAAGAGCTCGATACTAGTCACCGATATCGCCAACCAGTACTGGTGCGAGAGGCAGATGGAGCTCAACTACCTCCACGGCAAGAAGTACACTAAGCAGATGGAGCGCGGCAAGCAGCTACACGAGGCGCTGCAGGACGAGGTCTACGTGCCGCTCACAATAGAGCCTGTGAGCTACGAAGATTTCATGTTCAAGACAGCGTACGAGAACTACCGCTCGCTGCTCTCGCTCAGGCAGAAGGGAATATGCAGGGAGCTGCGGGTCTACGGCTCGCTCAACGGCTACCGCATCTCCGGCCAGATAGACGAGATGAAGCTTGTGGACGGCAAGGTGAGGGTCGTGGAGCGGAAGACAACCGAGGCGAGCAGGAAACTGACAGAGGTGTACACGAGGCCGCACAGGATGCAGGTGATGATGTACCGCATGCTGCTAGGCGACATAAAGGCCAAGAGGTACACGCACGCTAACTTCACAAGGATATACGGGCTTACGAACGATGGCCTGTCAGATGTGTTCAAGCGCGAGCTCCAAGCGATGGGCGTGCGCGGCGAGCTCATCAGCCCATACATGATGTCAAAGAAGATGTTCGACGAGTTCGAGTCCATGCCCGAGATAAGCAACAGGCTCGAGGTCGTATACGTCGACAGGTTCAGCGGAAAACAGATAAGCAGTACGGAGATAGAGTACACGGAGAGCGAGATGGCCGAGAAGACAGCCTACGTGCTCAAGTTCTGGAACGGTGAGCGCGAATCTGCTCCAGTCGAGGAGGCCGAAAACTGGAAATGCAAGTTCTGCAAGTTCTACGGGAACGAGTGCAAGGTGTGGTGGAAGGGCGGTTGAATGATGGGCATAGATCCTAGGCACATCAGCAAGGACGCGCTGCGGGCCGAGTTCTCAAAGCATTCGAAGGAGTACTACTCAACAAAGATATTCGAGGAGAAGGGGTTCAAGAGGCAGAAGTGCAGCGTCTGCGGCAAGTGGTTCTGGGGAATAGCCGATACCAACAACTGCGGCGATTCCGAACATACGCCCTACTCGTTCTTCAAGGACAAGCCTGACAGGACCAGCTATACCGAGTTCTGGGCAAAGTTTGCCTCGTTCTTCAGAAGGAACGGCCACACGATAGTCAAGAGGTACCCGATAGTGAGCAGGTGGCGCCAAGATCTTTACTTCACCATAGCGGGCATACAGGACTTCCAGAGAATAGAGAACGGAAAGATGAGCTTCGAGTACAGCGCCAATCCGCTGCTTGTGCCGCAGCCGTGCGTGAGGTTCAAGGACATAGAGAACGTGGGCGTGACAGGCAAGCACTTCACCACGTTTGTCATGGCCAACCAGACATCGTTCAACTACCCTAAGGAGGGCTACTGGCGCGACAAGACCCTAGAGCTGAACTTCAACTTCCTCACCAAGATCATGGGCATAGCGCCAGAGGAGATAAGGTACACGGAAGACGTCTGGGGCATGCCAGACTTCTCCGAGTTCGGGCCAAGCGTGGAGTTCTTCGCAAAGGGCGCCGAGCTTGGGAACAACGTGTTCACCCAGTTCGAGCTTGCGGACGGCAAGATACAGGAGCTGGCGGGCAAGGTCGTAGACACGGGCTGGGGCTTCGAGAGGAACTTCTGGTTCTACACAGGCATGAACACCGCATACGAGGCAGTGTTCGGCAGGGCACTGGAGAAGATAGAGAACGACCTGAACATAGAGGTGGACAACGACTTCTACGCCAAGTTCGCCAGGTTCGGCGGCATGCTCGACATGACCGAAGCGAAGGACATCGCAGAGACAGAGAGGCGCATACTGCAGCTTGCAAAGATAAGCCCGCACGACTATGCCAAGAAGATAAAGCCGATGCAAGCTGTCTACGCGCTGCTCGACCACACGCGCACCCTGCTCTTCGCCGTGAACGACGGCTCCCTGCCCTCAAACGTGGGCGGGGGCTACAACCTCAGGGTGCTGCTCAGGCGCTCCTTTGACTTCATCGACGAGTACGGATTCAGGGTGGACCTCCGCACGCTGGCAGACCTTATAGCGGAGGAGTTCAGGTCGATGTTTCCCGAACTTGCGGCGAAGCGCGACATCTTCTCGAAGGTAGTCGAGGCGGAGCGGACGAGGTACGAGAAGGCCAAAGAGGGAGCGAGGCGCGCAGTCGAGGTGCTCTTGGACAAGAGCAAAGAGATAACGAAGGAGCAGATGCGCACCCTTTACGAGAGTCAGGGGGCCACTCCGGAGCTGATAGCCAAGGTGGCCGCAAGCAAGAAGATCAAGATCGAGCTTCCAGAGGGCACGTACACGAGCATAGTCAAGGAGGACATGGCGGCAACTGAGAAGAAGAAGGAGAAGCAGGTGCAGCTGCCGAGCGGCCTTCCGGAAACGAAGAAGCTGTACTACAACTTCGTAACCAGGGTGCAGGCGAAGGTGCTCTTCGCAAAAGCCAACTACTTCGTGCTCGACAGAACGCCCTTCTATCCCGAGGGTGGGGGTCAGGTGGCCGATGTCGGCACAGTCGACGGCGTTAAGATAGTCGACGTGCAGAAGGTTGGGGACGTGATAGTGCACTTCACCGAGAAAAAGTGCAACATGAGGAAGGGCGAGCTTGTAGAAGCGGTCGTGGACGAGGCCCGCAGGAGTGCCGTAATAGCGCACCACACCGCGACTCATCTTATAAGCGCCGCAGCCAGGCGCGTCCTGGGCGAGCATGCGTGGCAGGAAGGGGCCAAGAAGGAGGCGCACAAGGCTCACATAGACATAGCGCATTACGACAAGCTGAGCGAAGGCGAGATCGCGGCCATGGAGACCATGGTCAACGCCTGGCTATTCGGAGGGATAAAGGTTAAGGCGCAGGAGATGAGCAGGGGAGCAGCGGAGCGCAGGTACGGGTTCTCGATATACCAGGGCCATGGCGTTCCGGCGAAGAAGATGAGGATAGTCACGATAACCGCCAAGGACGGCAAGCTAATAGATGCTGAGGCGTGCGGCGGGATCCATGCGATAGGGAGGGAGAGCCTGATAGGCATTGTGAGCATAATAAGCACGTCTAGGATTCACGATGGCATAGACAGGATAGAGTTCGTTGCCGGCCCTGCCGCGCTGAAGAGGTTTGAGATGATGCACAGCCAGCTCGACGGCCTGTCGAAGGTATTCAATGTCGAGCCGCTTGAGGTGGCGAAGAAGATAGAGGCGCAGCAGGAGGAGTTCAGGTCCATGCACAAGCAGATAGAGAGGAACAACGAACTGCTTGCCGACAGCGTTGCCGCGTCGATACAGGACGAGGAACTGATAGACCGCGTGCTTGATGTCGACAGGAAGATGATGATAAAGATAGCCGACCTGCTTGTCAAGAGGAACAACGAGGCTGTGGTTGTCTTGAGGAACAAGGATGGCTACGTTATCTGCGTTGCAGGCAACGCGTCTAACAAGAGCGCAGCCGAGATCCTCGACTCAAAGCTGAAGGGCAAGAAGTTCAGCGGAGGAGGCTCGAAGAGGTTTGCGGAGGCAAAGCTGCTTCCGGGCTAGGTCTTGGGAATGTCAGATCTCATCTACGCACTGCTCCTGTACCCGATAATCTTCATACTTCCAGCATGGATAGCCAACGGCACTCCAGTCCTCTTTGGCGGCGGGGTTCCGCTGGATCTCGGCAAGAAGCTCGCCGGCAAACCGATCTTCGGCAAGCACAAGACGCTGCGCGGCACAGCGTCCGGGATCGCAGGCGGCGCAATCATAGCAGTTTTAGAGTACGTCTTCTTCGCGCAGCCCCTGGCGCTGGGCGTTGCCGTCGCAATTGGCGCCATAGCAGGGGATCTTGTTGGAAGCTTCGCAAAACGCAGGCTCAGCCTCAAGGAGGGCGCGAACGTCTGGATCCTCGACCAGTACTCGTTCTTCGTTGTAGCCCTGCTCTTTTCTCTGCCGTTCGGCGGGCTGCCAAGCCCGCTAGGCATCATCGTTCTGATTGTGCTGACCGGGGTTCTGCACAAAGGCATGAATGTGCTGGCTCACAGGGCAAAGATAAAACGCGTGCCGTGGTAGCCCCTATGCGGATGAGAGCGCATCCGACATAATCCTTCTCTCACTCTCGGAGAACACGCCGTCGCCTGCGATTCTCTTGTTCTTCAGCACGAAATCGAGCGCCTCGCGCCTCTTCCCGGCCCCCATCTCCAGCGTCTTCCTGAGTATCCTGGCAGGATCGCCCTCCTTCAGCTCCTTCTCCGCGTCCGCCATCCACGACTCGCATGCCTTGCTGTAGTCGCTGAGCATGACTATCTGCCTCAGCTCAAGCAGGAACCTCTGCAGCTCGTCTACTCTCTCCAGCGTGTCCTTGCCTACCCTTGCCTGCTCGATATACTCGCCGAACTGCCTCTCTATGTTTTCGTGCTCCTTGACTATCTGCGAGAGCAGGAAGGCGTCCTTCTCCTTCTCGCCCCCCTCTTCGCTCATCGAAGGCAGCTGGCCCTCGAGAGAGATGCGCTTCTTCTCAAGCTGCTCGTGCATCACAGAGACAGCCTGCGAGAGTAGCTCGTCGCGCATCTTTGATATTATGGCGTCGCACGTCATCCATGCAGGCTGCCCGTCTTCTTCTATCCGAAACACCTATACTGCTTGCAATCACCTTGTTATAAACTTCGGCGCCTGTCGTAGTAAGCTATATAAACCTTTTTCAGCTTATTTCTCCCTTGCGTGTTAAGGTGCCTTATATTTTATCCCCACCCACCACACCTTAACTCGCCTTTTTCTTTTTAACGAAACAAGCGCCTTTACCTGTTCTTGTACCTATACGTGTACTCTCTGCGCTTTGCCTTCTTGAAAAGCTCAAGCAGTTTTTTGTCTACAGTGTCGACCTTCGCAGTCTGGGTCCTGTATCTGGCCCAATCGTCAAATTCCTGCGCCTCCGCGCGGGTGAGGAATTTGGAGATTATCGCGTCCTCTCCGTTCTCCCTCGCAAGGCATCTCAGCAACTGTCTCGTGCTGCTAGCATTCGTGGTTCTCCCTGATCGCGTAGGAAGATGAATAATAAAGATTTATACGCGTAGCGTACCGGATCGTCGAGCTCCTACTTCTGCTTTCGCGACTTAAGGTCGTGCCTCTCCCTCACCACAATCGCCGTTGCCTTGCGTATCTCCTTCGGGAACTCCTTCCCGCGGCTGAGCAGGTTCGTTTCCGTCTTCTTCGCCTTGAACTTTCCCGAGATGTATCTTATCGCCTTGCCCGTGTCGAAGCTCTTGCACGAGAATATGTCCACAGACGCGTATCGCTGCGCCACGAAGGTGTGTATGCTTATGTGCGACGTGGCGATGAGCACAAAGGCGGATATGCCTCCCTTGTCGAACGTGCCGGGAGAGCCCTCATAGGGCAGTATCTGCGGTTTGCTTATCTTCTTCATGTCGAGCAGCGCGGGCATCTCGTCAAGTATGCGGTAGACGTGCTCCATGTCCCCAAGTAGCTTGGAATCGCACCCATACAGGTCTATTGTCAGATGTGGCCCGAACATTTCTTGCCTTTATCTCCCCGAGCCCACAGTAACGTCGAAACAGATCGTTGCAGAATCAGCGCTTGCCGGTGTCGTTTCTCCGGACAGTCCCACTAGTGAAACCATCCCTATCCTTTTGTTGTTAGGAGGAGTTTGCGATAATAAGTATTTAAGCTTAATTATTTGCAGTCGTATAACTAATTCCAATGGAACTCGTTGGTTTGGTTTGATGCTTCAAATGAATACATTTATATGCGATCTTGTCCTAGAAAGAGCATGAAGAAGCTCGATTTGCCCAGAGAGGAGATCACCAACCTATACGCAAACGAAGGAATTAGTAGCAAAAAACTTGCAGAGAGATATGGGTGCGCAAACAGAACAGTGCTTCTCAGATTACACGAGTGGGATGTGCCACTTAGGCTGCCCGGAACTGCACGTGTAGTCGTAGATAAAGCAGAGCTAGAAAAGCTGTATCTGAAAGACGGACTTTCCACATGGAAGATTCCAAAGA
>JAKASF010000005.1 GCA_021828295.1 Microcaldota archaeon | reverse complement strand
GCTGATACAACGCATGTGGGCTGATGAAAAACCAAGAATAAGGCAGGCGTTGCTTACTGAAGTTCTGGTTGGAAAGTGGCCTTTCCATCTAGAGAACTACAAAAACTACCTAAAAGTAATAGAAACTGAAGATTACAGCGTTTGAATCTTTGCCAGTAACCTGTTCTTGACAGAGAAACCCTTTTTGTTGTAGTCGTCTCTCAAAGTGACTTTGTCCTCCTTGACCAGCATGCGAGGGCACGCTCCTGGAGGGCACATCTTGAATACAACTACCTTTACCATTCACCATCACCCGCGTTGCTACTTGAATTTTAAGGTTTAAAAAGGTTGTGTAGCTGAACGGTTCCAGTCTTATACGAGCGGATTCCCCTTAAGGGAGAACTGTTTTTAGCAAGGGGCTTGTTCATTTTTCTTTTTAGCCATGGAAGACCTTCTTACTTCGGGTTTAAATCTCATGCATCGACGACAAGCTGGGTTTTGTCGTCGAAAAACTCGAAATTCGGGGAGGCCGCTATCTGAGCGTCACGTGAGAATGGGGAAACGATACACAACTATATACAGTTATCTAGCCCTAGGAGGCCTACGCGCTTTGAGTGAGGGGCCCTTTCTATAGCGTTTAATGGTTAACGATATTTTGTGACCTTTGATTTCGTCGTTTGGCTATTAAAACAAAACTAGGATTTTGTTTAAATACGCAGAAAACTATAATTATATTGGGATTTGATGGGGAGAATGGACACCAAGCTTATAGGAGTTACTCCTGAACTTGACCAATTTATAAACGATTTGGGGAGTTTCTCTAGGCACCTTGCTCTTAAGGGATATCTGCCTGCGAATGCTGGAAATGCAAGTTTCGTAATGGGCAAAGAAGGAACAAATGCTGTTTTAAGCGCTTTCCATAGACAGACAGAATTGATATCATTTGAACACCTGGCCGAATTAAAAAACATCAGACACGACGGAAGGACGTATTACAATGCCGAATCTGTACCCATAGATTCAATTAAACCATTGATTAGAGATCTGGCAGGAAAAGTTGTCCCGATAACAGCTACAGGTGCGAAGCTGTGGGACGTAGACCGAAATCCCGACAAAAGGTTATGCCTCCTTGAAATCAACCAAGACGCCGATGGCTTTTATCTTCTGTTTGGGAACAAAGAGTACGGAATTGTGCCTTCTATTGAAACACTGACCCATTTAGTCGCTAACACATCAAATCTCAGAAACGGCCTGGATTCATCGGCAGCTTTGCACACGCACCCGCCTCACCTCGTGGCTGTAAATTCACATATAGAAGTAAACAATTCGTATGCTGAACTGAACAAGATAGTTTATACGCAAAAGGAAGGCGTATTGACCAATGTTTCGGATCTGATAGGTGTAGTTCCATATCAACCCTCCGGTTCGAAAGCTTTGCTATCCGACAGCTTCGAAGCAATAAACAACCACCGGTTTACTTTATGGAGTCATCACGGAGCATTTATCAGAGAAAGAACAATAGAACGGTGTGTCGATCTCTTAGAGTACGTAGAAGACGCTGCAACTGCAGCGCTCAGGTCGCTTCTTAATCCAAACAAGTTTGTGCCTCTTTCAGATTCTGATATTGAAAAAGTCATCAAACTCTACAATCTAAAACCCGATCTGCTCGACATACTTAGAAGCGATAAATAGAGTTAAAGCAAATTTTTAATCTCGATCAGATTGCCAATTACATACGTTGGTTTTCCAGTTTCTGCATCCGGAAGTTCATCGGCAAACTTACCTCTCCGCAGCCAGATTGTAATAGCGCCATTATTGTTTCCCCACGCTATACCTCGCTTGACCCTATCATCAACTACTGCAATTTCATCAGGTTTGACATTAAGTTTTTTCAGCGTATCTTCAAAGAGAGGGCCCTTATCCGACTCATGAAACATCAACGAGGAAAAATACTCATACAAACCGGCCTTTTTTAGAGCCGCTACTCTTTCTTCAGCCGGGTCCTCCTTTGCAATCGATACAATCGCTAGAACATATTTTCGACTCAAATAATCCAAAACGCTTTTTGCCTCTGGGAAAAACTTACCATTTTCTCTATCGTATAAAGTTCTCCCATAGTCGAAAATTACTGCCTTAATGGTGTGATGCCGTATCTCTTCGGAATCCAAGCAACCAACTTTATATCAAAGTCTACACTTGCATAATATATATTCCTTTGAGTACCGCTTCTTCCAATCTGATGATTTCGCTGTTTCTGCGCTCGTCAATAAACTATGGTACAGTTTTCTGGCAGTCCCTTCTTACTTCGGGTTTAAATCTCATGCACCGACGACAAGCCGAATTTTGTCGTCGAAAAAACTGAAATCCGGGGAGGCCGAGATTTGAACTCGGGTCTTCAGGACCCAAACCTGAAAGCCTACCAAGCTAGCCTACCTCCCCCAGCTAACCACTCTATATCTTAACTATATTAAGTTCTCCACCCACGACCCTGAACGCCCTGTCGTTCTTTCTCCTGTCTCCAAGAACCATCAGCCTGTAGGCATTTCCGTTTATGACATTGGCTACGGTAAAACCGCCGTCGCTGCCGCTGCTGCCCTCGCCAATCTTCTCCCCAACATAGAAGAGCCGCAGCCTTACGCCTTCCTTTGCGTTTCCTTCTCCGTCAACCACCCTTACCTTCATCTCTGCTGTAGCGGCATCATCTCTCGGTGTCTCGCCCAAATCTTCATGCTCGTGTTCGGAAGTGCGCTCTGGCATTCTGGCAAAATCCGCTCCAATGTGCTTCCTTCCTTGAAGGTAGTTTAGCGCGCACGTTCTCTGCTCCAAGCCCTTCAGGCGCTCGATCAGCGCGTCCTTCTCCGCTTCTCCGAAGAGCAGGTCGTTTGCTGCGAACCTGGCGACATCAGCGCTCTGCCTGAAATAAAGCTTGGTCTGGCAGAGGCGGCGTATCGCAGGCTCTATGTCAGTCACGCTGTGCGTGATCAGCATCAGCCCCACACCCCTCTTCCTGAAGTCCTGTATCCGCTGTATCAGGTCAGCGGTGGCGGCGTAGTTCCTGTCGGCCTGGAATATTGCCTGCGCCTCTTCCAGGCATATCAGCATCCTCAGGTCCGCATCTCCCCGCGTGTCGAACCCGTCGGCTATGCCGTACACCTGGTTGAGCAGCAGGGCGTAGTAGAACTGCTTCATCTTGTTGCTCACCCCTGAGAGATCGAAGACCACGCCTTTTCTGCACAGCTCCGGAAAGTCTACCCCCTCTCTCTTGGAAAATTCAGGCCTGTTGAGCATAACCCTCAGGTTCTGGAGCGCAGCCCTGGCGTTCTCTCCGTGCTTAGTGTACTTCACCCCTCCTGCGCCCCTCTTTCCGTGCTGCTCTATTATCGCCTCCTCTATAGCCTCATACACCTCCACAGGATCCGGGGCGCGTCCTTGCGAGTAGACCTGCCTGAAAGCAGCCAGCAGGCACTTCTCGAGCGTGTTCGTATACGGCCCGGCATCAGAAGCCGAGGCGAGCAGCATGGCCAGATTCTCGTAGAATCTGCGCGTATCAGCGGAACCGTCGCACTTGAAGAAGTTGAAGCGCGTGCCCGCTCGGCTGAGCGCGATTACGTGCAGACCGCGTTCGTGCCCAAAAGAGTTCCACTCATCGGTAGGCGAAATTATCGCGATCTCCGGCCTCCGGTTGCCAACGAGCTGGCTCGCTATGTGCATGGCTGCGAACGTCTTGCCCGTCCCAGGCACGCCGCTTATCAGCGCACCGAGGTTGAATGCGCTCAGGTCGGTTGTAATGTTCTCGCCTATGCCGCTTGCCCTCTCTCCCAGAGATACGCCTCCATCATACGCCACCGACGCCACAGGCACAATTTTGTTTACCCTGATCCTGTTTGAGAAACCTATCATCTTCGCCGCCCTGGATGCATCGAAAATCATCGCATCAAGCCCCCCGGCGATCCTGCAGAGGTCATCAAAGCTCTGCGTTCCGACCGTCTTCTTTTCAAGAATCGGCAGTTTGGAGCACAGATACTCGAGAATGTCATTGCATTCTCCTTGCATGAAGATCATCACTTTGTACGCACCCCCGTTCGCCAGCGCCGCGTTCTTTAGTGCTTCTAGCGCGCCAACCAGGAAGTCCGTCTCTTCCGAATCGTGATACAGGTCTCTGTGCACCGCAGACGTTTCCGAGGCTGCGTCGCCTCTTGTGCTGATGCTCTGCGTGAATGCGGTTCCCTTGCCGCTCAGCATCCTCTCAACCTTGAACTTCTCAGCCATCACTCTTTCCTCGCTCACGGGCGTAAAAACAACAGTGATTCTGGCATCCCGCCCTCCAAAGAGCTTGTAGAGTCCGTCGATGGCTCCGAGATCATCCCGTGGCTCTCCCACAATCAGGCACAGTGTCTTCAGAGCTCTGCTGTCCCTCGATCCGCAAGCCTCCGCTTCAAGGCCAGGTATGGCACCGCGGAAAAGCGCAGCGTCTATAGGTGCAGCGAGCAAAGTTTCACGCGACGCCATCAGGTGGCACATGGCGAACTGCCTGTGCAGCATCGACTCCACAAACGCCCGCCTGTCCTGATTCTCGGGGATTGCAGTGATTCTGTAGACTGCGCTGCGGCCATCGGTGTCTATACCCATTTACTCAAGTAATACTTATTTACTTAAGTAAATGTATTTAAACCAGTCTCACTGCAGGAGCTTCCTTATCCCGGCCCTGTTTTTAAGGTCGGTCACCAGTGCCGCTCCGGCTCCCGAGAGCTCGTCCTGTGCGGACTTCCCGCTGGCAACGGCTACGGGGGTAACGCCGTTTGCTTTTGCAGCTCTTATCAAGTTGGGGTGGCATGAGATCAGCACCGCCTTCCCGGAGAACGAGAAGCTCGTTTTCGCTTTGTCTATGGCCTTGGCCACTATCCCCTCAGCGCTCTTTGCCTCGTTGCCGAAAGCGCCGAACTTGAAATAGGCGAGCAGGCCTGTCTTCTCCAGCCTGAACCTTGCCACCTTCTCCGCCTCCCCGGTCGCCATCCCTATCAGTGCTCCCTCTTTGGTGAACTCGTCGAGAAGCTCCTTCGCCCCCTCGACTGCCAGCTGCCTGTCGTGCCCCGCGACATTGTAGTATGAGTAGAATAGATCTTCGGTATACCTGACCAGCTTGCCCTCTATCTCTTCCTTGGGCATCCCGTTCTCCGTTAGGATGGCCTCCGCGGTCTCTTGCGCCGTCGTGCCCTCGTACTTCGAGAGGTCGACGTCGACGAGTATGCCGTATATGTTCCTTATCGACTCCTGCACGTACTCGCTTATGTCCTTCGTGTCCCTAGTCAGCGTATCCTTCACATCGAACAGAACGAGCTTGTCCATCGTATCAGTCTGCGTTATCGGTTAGAGCTATTAGACGCAAATGGTATTAAATATTTTCAACTGCCATTATCGCTTGCTGTTTTTGGTATTGGCATGAAGGCGTATTCTCTCGAGGAGGGGACAAGGCTCGTAAAGGCCGCGAGGCACGCGGTAGAGCTATACATCACCACCAAGGAGTTCAGGAGCGAGGCTGTGGAGCGTACGCTGCAGGGGTTCACGCAGAAGCACGGCGTCTTCGTGACCATCTACCACTACCCCACGAGGACCCTGCGCGGCTGCATAGGTTTTCCCGAGGGGATAGGGGAGATAAAGAAGCTGATAGTGGAGGCGGCGGTAGCGGCAGCGGCAGAGGATCCACGTTTCGTTCCCGTCTCGCACCTGGAGTTCGAGCATACCGTACTCGAGATAAGCGTGCTCTCAAAGCTGGAGAAGGTAGAGGGCAGCGCGGAGCAGATAAAGAAACAGGTGAAGGTGGGCCGCGACGGTCTGGTGATCGAGTATGGATACCACAAGGGCCTTCTGCTGCCAATAGTGCCCGTGGAGGAGCACTGGAGCGTTCCCCGCTTCCTCGACGAGGTCTGCATAAAGGCCGGCCTGCCGGAGCACACGTGGACACACGGCACGGCCTCGCTGTACAAGTTCTCAAGCCAGGTCTTCCGGGAGAAGGAACCCCGCGGGGATGTTGAGGAAGCCAACCTGGAGGAGCTATGAGGCTTATAGCGCTAATAGACATGGACTACTTCTTCGTCGCATGCGAGGAGCTGAGGCATAGGGAGATACGCGGCAAGCCTGCCGTCGTTGGCTCGGATCCAAAGCGCGAGGGCGGGCGTGGCGTCGTGATGACCGCCAGCTACGCGGCCAGGAAGTTCGGCATAAGGAGCGGCATGCCCATCTCTATGGCGTACAGAATCAAGAAGGACCTTGCCTACGTCCCCCAGGACTTCGAATATTACGAGGAGATGTCTGCAAAGGTTATGGCCCTGGTCAAGACCTATGCGGACAAGTTCGAGCAGGTGAGCATAGACGAGGCATTCATAGATATCTCGAAGATGGCAAGCGGTTATGACGAAGCGCTCGAACTGATGAAGGGCCTGAAGAAGGAGATAAGGGAGAAGATAGGCCTGCCGTGCTCGATAGGCATAAGCGTGAACAAGCTCATGGCGAAGATGGCGAGCGAGGGCGCAAAGCCAGATGGGATAAAGGTGGTGAAGGAGGAAGACGCTGCCGTGTTCCTTGCCAAGAAGCCGGTGGGCGAGCTCTACGGAGTGGGCAGGAAGACGAGCAGGATGCTCGAGGAGTTCGGATACCGTACGATAGGCGACCTGGCGAAGGCCAACCCGGTCGTGCTTGTCGAGCGCTTCAAGAGCTACGGTGCAGAGCTGCACAACTCCGCCAACGGCATAGACGACAGCGATGTGCAGGAGAACTGGGAGGTCAAGTCGATAAGCAGGGAGCGGACTTTCGGCAGGGACACGAGCGACAGGCACGAGATAGTCAAGGCGATAGGCGACATGTCGAAGGAAGTGGGGGAGGACCTGAAGAAGCAGGGGTTCGCATACAAGGTGGTCACGATAAAGCTGCGCTACTCGGACTTCGAGGAGAATCTCAGGAGCCGCAGCCTCACGCACAGGTCCGTGGATACGGATGAGATAGCGCAGGTGGCGACGCAGCTCTTCGACAAGTACATGGAGAAGGGGGAGGAGCTGAGGAAGATAGGCGTGAGGATATCAAACCTGGCAAAGTACAAGGGCCAGAAGCGCATGACCGAATACGCTTAGCGCTTTGCTTCCATCTCCTGCATGAACGCCCTTACGCAGAGAGCCGCCTTTATCCCGCTGCCTGCAGCGGTGCCCGCCTGCCTGTACGTCCTGTCTGCGACGTCGCCAGCGACGTACACGCCCTCAACTTCTGTCTTGACCTCATCCTTGGTCACGAGGTAGCCCAGCTCGTCCATCTGCAACTGGCCCTTGAACAGCTTCGTGTTCGGCTCGTAGCCTATCGCGAGGAATACCCCATCTATGGGCATCTCGCGCGTCTGGCCGGTAGCGACGTCCTTGAGCACAACAGAGCTCACGACCTTGTCTCCCTTTATCTCATCGACGGTCGTGTTCCATACTACCTTTATCTTCGGGTTCGACATCACCCGCTCCTGCATGATCTTGCTAGCCCTGAAGGAGTCGCGCCTGTGCACAATGCTGACTTCGGAGGCGAACCTGGTCAGGAAGAGTGAGTCCTCCATCGCGGTGTCGCCGCCGCCAACTACCACGACCTTCTTTCCTTTGAAGAAGGCGGCGTCGCACGTGGCGCAGCTAGATACCCCCCTTCCCATGAACTTCTTCTCCGATGGAAGCCCAAGGTACTTGGCATTGGCCCCTGTTGCTATGATCAGCGTATCTGTCTCGTAGACCTGGTCCTCAACCGTCACCTTTATCGGCTTCGATTTGAGGTCGACTGCGGTCACGTCCCTGTCCACCATCCTTGCTCCGAACCTCTTCGCCTGCTTTATGAGCATCTGCATGTACTCGGGACCCATGATGCCATCTGGGAAGCCAGGTATGTTCTCCACTAGCGTTGTCAGTATGAGCTGCCCGCCTCCGCTGTATCCGCTTATCACCAACGGGTTGAAGCCCTCTCTCGCAGTGTATATGGCTGCGGAGAGCCCGGCTGGACCCGAGCCTATGATTATCACTTTCTCCGTCATAAGTAGCACTAGTAGTTACGCAGGCGAAGTATTTAATTATTGATATGCGTTAAGAGCTTGGCGACTTGATTGGCTATCTCTCTGGGCGAATACAAAATATCGCTCGACTCGAAGGACGACGAGGCGAACGTCAACTTCGTATCGCATGCGCACACGGACCACATCTCCGGATTGAGGAAGAACAAGAGGGCGCTGGCCAGCGAGATAACAAAGGACCTCGTAGAGAGCAGGAGCAACATCAGCATGGAGCTAATAGAGGAGCCGGAGTGCGTCGAGCTTCTCAACGCGGGCCACATGCTGGGTTCGAGGCAGCTCTTCGTCCAGAACGACCTGTACGGATACTCTGTACTATATAGCGGCGACTACCAGATGGACGAGCCGGTTCTTGCTGAGAAGCTGGAGCCCAAGCAGACCGATGTTCTCATAGTGGATTCCACCTACCCTTACCCGGATGTAAAGTTCGACGAGAAGGGCGAGGTCATAGACGCGATACAGTTCTACGCTAGGAAGAAGACCGAGCGAGGCCACGTGGTCTTCGGCGCGTATACGATGGGGAGGGCCCAGGAGCTCGTGAAGATACTAAACGACGGCGGCATGATACCCGCTGTAGACGAGAAGATCGCGGTTGTGAACGAAGTTTACAATAAGCACGGAGCGCATCTGGAGTACGCGGTGCTGGACCATCCCGAGAGCAGCCCCATATCCATAGTGGGCCAGTCGCGGCTCGAGGCCACGTGCGAGGCGATAAGGGCAAAGAGCGTGAAGCGGGTATACACCGCCGTCGCCTCCGGCTGGTCCAAGATCTTCAGGTTCGAGACGGACGTGCAGTTCAACCTCAGCGACCACGCCGATTTCAGCCAGGCGGTAGACTACATCAATGTCTGCGGCGCGAAGATAGTGTTCACTTTTGGTTCCAACGCCCGGCTCTTCGCCAAGCATCTAGCTGCGCGGGGGTACGACGCAAGGCCGCTGGGCTACACCTCTGAGGTCAACGCGCTGATGCTAAACCATATCTAGTTTTGGCAGCAAATAGCATCATGCACTCGGCGACTGTGCTGCCCCTTCACTGTGGCCGCGCACCAAGATGGCTCTTCGGACGCATGGTGAAGCTGAGCGAACGCATCTCAAACGTCATAATAGACGAGTTCGGGGCCGACGAGCTTCTCAGGAGGCTGAGCGACAAGGACTGGTTCCAGGCGCTCGCATGCGCCATAGGCTACGACTGGCACAGCAGCGGCACGACGACCGTGACGATAGGCGCGCTCAAGGAGGCGCTCAACGATGGCGGCGAGATCTTCATAGCGGGGGGCAAGGGCAAGGCCGGCAACAACACCCCCGATGACATACGCGAGGGCACGGCCAGGCTCTCAATCTCGTCCAGCGCAGAGACGTTCGTTGAGAATAGCAGACTGGCAGCCAAGATAGACGCGGGCATGGTCTACGACAACATAGGCATATACCATCATTCATTCCTGTTCACAAGGAGCGGCAAGTGGTCAGTGGTGCAGCAGGCGATGCAGCACGAGGGCAACAAGGCAATAAGGTTCCAGTGGTTCAGCGAGCTTGTGGACGAGAAGGACGTAGCCAACGAGCCGCACAGCGGCCTGGAGACAAACCTCAGGCAGAAGACGCTTGACCTCACCTCCGAGACCAATGCATTTGCGCGCCAGGGCATGCCCGCGGCGCTCGAGGAGTACAAGAGAGTAGCGAGCGGAGGCTACCCGGACAGGCACGGCATAATACCGCAGATAGACATAAGCAGGAAGGGCGTCGAGGCGATAAGGAAGGCGAGCGATGTGGATCCGAAGGACTACAGGGAGCTGCTTCTGGTCAAGGGCTTCGGAAGGTCGAGCATAAGGTCGCTGGCGTTCGTGGCCAGCCTGATCTACGGCAAGGAGCTCGCGTACCGCGACCCGATCGCGTACGCATACAACCTCGGGGGCAAGGACGGCGTACCATTCCCTGTCAACAGGCGCACGTACGATTCCGTCATAAAGGAGATGGATTATATAATCGATAAGGCAAATATTGAGCAGGGGGATAGGTACAGAATCTTGAAGAAGCTGAACGCCTATCTGACTAACTAGCAATGCGTGGAAGAATGACAACAGAGCAAGCAGAGGAGGCGAGCAAAACCTACCAGTACCTGATAATGCTACTCGGGCTGGCGTCGCTTGTGATGGCCGCGGCCTCGCTCTACGTTATGGAGATACTGGCGATAAACTATGGGGCCGGGCTTGCGATAGTCGGACTGGCCAACAAGACGGTAAACACCACGATCAACGTTCCCGCGATAGCGGCGCAGGTGGGCAACCTGCAGTCTGCGATGCAAGAGACGTACCTGCTCGCGCTAATAGCGTTTGGGCTCCTGGGTGCCGCCCTTGTCATCTACGTGGCGAGGCACAGGAGGTTCGGCCCCGTCACGAAGAGGTATACGCTTCTGCACATCACGCTCTCTGTCCTATACGCCGGCCTCTTCTACCTGATCCTGCTCAACCTCCAGATAAACTACCTCTCCAGCTTCTACTTTGTCACCGTGTTCGCTGCCATAGGCGCCGCGATAGCAATCGATGCGTACCTGCAGTTCACCATAACCACCAAGAGCCCCGGCGCCTCAAGGACAAGCGCCGGAATGCGCATAGAGCCCGGCTCTCCCTATACGAACCTGCTCAACCTGCGCGATACCATCTTCTCCAAGCTGCAGGGCGACGTCCGCATAGTGGACAAGCACTTCAACTCCTCGGCAATATCCAACCTGCACAGGCTGCTGGAGACGAACCTGGCTAATATCCAGAAGCTTGAGATACTCTCGTCGAAGGAGATGTTCGACGCCAAGTTCAACGACAACTACACCGACTTCAAGAACGAGCTGAGCAACAAGGGCGTGCTGCTGAACTTCATGCTGATGAGCGATGCCGACAGCGTCGAGCAGCACGAGCGCTTCGTCTTTGATGACTCCCGCGCCTACAAGATACCGCCTCTGAACATCATAAACAAGAAGAGCGAGCACATAGTCAGCCTGAGAGTGGGAGAGGCGAGGAGCAGGTTCAACGCGCTGATGAGGAACGCTACCAAGTACGACAACTTCGTGGTCAAGCAGGCGAGGGGGCAATGAAATACAGATCTCTCGGCAAGACGGGGCTCAATGTATCTGAGATTGGCTTTGGCTGCTGGGAGATAGGCGCCGAATTCTGGAAGTCTGATGATAAGAGCGCAATGGAGGCGTTGCAGCTCGCTTTAGATTCTGGCATAAACTTCTTCGATACCGCGTTCGACTATGGCAAGGGCCACAGCGAGCACCTCGTTGGCAACTTTGCAAAGAAGAACCAAAGTAGAGAAATAATAATCGCGACAAAGGTGCCTCCTAAAGATCAGCGCTGGCCTGCAGTAGATGACGATGTCGAGAACGTCTTCCCAAAAGACTATGTGCTTGAATACGCAATGAAGAGTTACAAGAACTTGGGAGAGAGGACTATCGACCTGTTGCAACTGCATGTGTGGAGAGACTCGTGGCTCAACGAACCAGGTTGGCAGGAGGCGTTCGAAGAATTGAAGAAAGACGGCATAACACGGTTCACCGGCGTTTCAATAAGCGACCACGCTCCCGATTCCGCATTAAAGATAGCCGCCAGCGGAAAGGTGGACTCGATCCAGGTCATATACAACATATTCGACCAGTCACCGGAAGATAAGCTGTTCGGAATCTGCATGAAAGGAAAGGTTGGGGTTATCGCAAGAGTTCCTTTTGACGAAGGCTCGCTTACCGGCAGATTCACTAAAGATATGAAGTTCGACGACTGGAGGGTCTCGTACTTCACAAAAGAAAGGCTCTCGGAGGTTGTTGATCGGGTAGAAAAGCTCAAGTGGCTAGAAAATCAAGGCAGGACACTGCCGCAGGCGGCTCTTCAGTTCTGCCTACACCATCCTGCAGTGTCCACCGTTATACCGGGCAGTTCGAATCCGAAGCACGTGGAAGCCAACGTGCGGGCCGCTGATGGCAAGCTTTCAGACGAAGAGGTTGAGAAACTCAGGGCTCACAGGTGGGTAAGGAATTTCTATTCCTAGCTCTGAATGTTCACGCTTTAGGTTTTCTGCCAGGCGGCTTTGGAACCTTGAGTCCAGGGAAGGCCTTCTGCAGCATCTCAGGATTCACGTCGAAGTCGAAAGCAAGGTTCTGCACTGTCTTCCTGAAAAGATAAGTTGATGCTATCTCAACAAGCCCCCCATTCCCTCCTGTCGCTCCGCTTACCGCTTCTTTGGCCTCGCTTGTGCCGAGCTTCTGAACGACTTCTGCAAGCGACCCGAAACTCTTCCTCTTTCCGTTTGTTATCGCGGCGGCGTAGGCGTCGAGCTTTGCTGTGTCTATGCCAAGCAGCTCGAACGACTTCTTGTCCACGCTCTGCCTTATGCTCGACATCTGCAGTACGATCTCCTCGGGCTTCGTGTCGGGGCCTATGCTGATCTTCTTTACAGCTAGCCAGTTCTTGTATTTGGCAAGAAACTCTATCGAGTCAGCTTCGGGCATGGAACACCAGGTCTATGCGGGCAGCTGCACCAAGTAGTAGCCGGAGGCCTTCTCCCTGACTATCCTCTTCACCACGCCCTTGTTGGCGAGGATGATGAGCGTGTTAGTCACCATGCTCTTAGGCCTGTTGCTCTTCTTGGTTATGTCGTCAGCCGTCTTCATGGCCTGCTCCTTCGTGGCGCCAAGTTCCTTCATCGCATTCACGATGAGCTGTTCTATCGGGTTCAACTCAACCATTCGATCACTTTGTTAAGAATAATCACTCTAATAAAATTTACTTCTTTACCCTGATTTCCTTGTGCTTCGGCCTCAGGTAAATGGATCCGCATTTTCTGCACTTCTCGCTCCCCGCCTTGTTCCTGGCCTTGCACTTCCTGCAAATCCAGACTCTCGTCAGGGCTTCATCTGCTAGTGGAAATTTTCCCATCGGTCTGCACCAGAATGAGCGATAAGAATACTCAAAAAAGGTATAATAAGCATACGCTTCGTGGAGCCAGCGCTCTATTCCAGTTCGACATCGAGGCTCGGCTTCATAGGCATGGACCTGCCCGCGCGCTGCGACTTCGACTTCTCCTCCATCTCCACGGCAACGTCGCAGTCCAGCTGCTTCGCTATGTAAGGAGCCGCCTCCTCGACTCCGTCGAACTCCTCGAGCTGCGTCGATCCCGTCTCCCTGACCTCGTTCATCCTCTTGGCCAGCGTGCCCGCAATTTTAGCTGCGAGCTCCTGGTTGACGCCCTGCGCTCCCTTGACCGCATCGAGCGCCCTGCCAACATTCTTCTCCTTAGCCATCGCGTTCACCAACGCTCGCTTCCAGTCAGAGGCCACTATCACGTGCAGGCGTTTGGCCTTCTTGCCCATCTTCTTCTGCATAAGCGCGATCACCTGCTTGGCGTCGTCAACTACGCTGTCGGCCAGTGCCTCCTCCGCTTCCACCTTCGCGTTGCTCATCTCCTCGTTCGCAACTGGCCACTTCTCCAGCGACGCAAAGTTCTCGTTGCCGAGCATGTGCCACAGCTCCTCAGACACGTGCGGAGCCACCGGCTGGAGCATCAGCACGATCGCGGATACGAAGTCCCTGACAGCTATTCCGTTGTTCCCGCCGCGCGCAATATACCTCCTCAGCTCAAGCACAGAGTCGTAGAATATCGGTATGTACGCGGATCTTAGCTCCAGGGCGTCCATCGCCTTCGTGGCGTAATCAACTTTGTCGTTGAGTTTCGAGTAGAGCCAGTAGTCTATCCGCTTCATCTCGCCCGACTCGAGCTTGTCCAGGTCTGCGATGGTGTTTTGCAGGTACTCCAGCCTCTCCTGAATCCCGCGCACCGCCTTGTCGCTGAACTCGGAGTCGCTAGGCAGGTCGCTGCCCGCGATCTCGTTTATCCTGAGAGGGTCGGCCCCGTACTTCTCTATGCCGTCTATGGCTGGCACGATGTTCCCGAGGCTCTTGCTCATCTTCTCGCCCTCGCTGAGCACGAAGCCGTTGGTCACTATCTGCTTTGGCCAGTACCTCTTGTCGAATACCGCTATGTGGTTGTAGACGTACATGGTCAGGTGGTTGTATATCAGGTCAGGAGCGGAATGCCTCGACGTGTCCCTGTACCAGTACTCGAAGGCCTCCTTGCACCTCTTCACCAGCGCATAGTCTATCCCGGTGGAGGCCGCGACCTTCTCAGCGTCCCCCGCGCCCCTGAACACGAACTCGAAGAACTCGGGCTTGAGCTTCTCTGTGGCCACGCCCTTCAGCAGGTGTGATACGGTGTAGAAAGACATGTAGATGGTCGAATCCGACAGGCTCTCGATTATCTTCGTGTTGTCGAGCGGGAACCTGGTGCCCAGGCCCTGCGCCCTCGCCACGGCCCGAAGGTCTATCCAGTCTACAGCAGCGTCAAACGCGTTTCTTGTCTTGTCAGGAAGCAGGCGCATCTCCTTCATGTAGCTCTTCGTCTCCTCCTTCCACTTCTCGTTGCCGTAGTTTATGAACCACTGGTCGTCGACGATCTTGACCACTACCGCGTAGCCGCATCTGCAGAGCACGGGCGCGTTCTGGAGCACATAAAGCTCTATTGCGTCTCCTTTCGCAAGCAGCTCTCCCTTCACCTTCTCCCTGGCTTCTGGCTCGCTCATGCCCTCGTATCCCTTCGCGATCATCTTGCCCCAGTGCGACTCCTCCCTGTACTCGAGCTTCGTCGCGAACTCCAGCATATCGTCTATTGCATCGGGATTCGCGTGCAGTATCTCCAGGTATGCGAACGCTGGCACGTCCATCTGGCTCGGCTTGGCTTCTCCGGCCTTCACGTCGCTGAGCGACCTGCCTATCTCTACATCGAGGACCTTGATCGGCTTTATCTCCTGCGTCAGCCTGCCCTCCTTCCTGAGCCTCTCTAGCGCCGCGTAGTCGAACGGCGCGTGTGCCGGGACGCTCATTACCACTCCCGTTCCGAGATCTCCTTTCACGAAGAATCCCGGCAGGACCGGCAGTTTTGCACCTGTCACCGGGTTCGCGCACGTTTTCTCCAGCATCTTCTGCGCGTCCACTTCCTCCAACACAGCAACATCTGCCTGGAACTTTAGCACTCCGGCGCTAGCCTTGGACATGTAGTATCTCTTGCCGTCTCCGCCAATGTTGCACGCGACGTACTTCTCCTTCTCGTTCACGAAGAGGTTCGTCACCCCGGAGATGGTCTCCGGCCTGTAAGTGGCGCAGAGCATGTAAGCGTCCTCTCCGTCTACCTTGAACTTCACCGCCACCTCCTGCTCAATCTCCGGCTCCACATCGTGCTGCGTGTCGTGCATTCCCACTGCGTTGTTCTCGTTTGGGCACCAGCCTACCGGATGCTTGCCCTTTGTGAGGTAGCCCTTGCTGTTGAGTATGCCGAACTGCCACTCAACGAACTTGCTGAAGAACGGATCAGTGGATACGAACTGCCTACGCCAGTCTATGCTGAAGCCGGCGCGCATGAACACATTGCCCGTTTCCTTGATGAAGTAGCTTGCTATGTACACGGGATCTGTCATCTTGGCGATCTCCTGCTCCGGCACGTGGAACGTCTTCAGCTCCTCTACTATCTCCTTGTCGCCGTTCTTGATCCTCTTCGCGAAGGCAAGCACCGGTGTTCCCGTGGCATGGAAGCCCATCGGGTACAGGGCGTTGAAGCCGCGCATGCGCTTGTATCTGGCGAGCACGTCGGCAGTGCCGAACGTCCTCAGGTGGCCTATGTGCAGCGGCGTGTTGACATATGGCCATGCTGCTGTTACCATATACGAGGGCTTCTCGCTGACCTCGCCCTCGAAGACCCTGGCGTCTTCCCAGGCCTTCTGCCATTTTGCCTCTATCTCCTTGTAATCTATCATGGTAGCAAAACAGGATTAGGTATGCACTGAAAAGTTAATAGCCTATTGTTTGCGTTTTCGGCGGGACGGAGGTAAAGGTTTTAATATCAGCACTACCAACTAGTTTAGAATAAAACCAGATGGCTTGCTGTGGAGTCAAATAGGTACATGGGCAAAGGCTTCAAGAAGGACATATTGAAGGTAATCATACTGACGCATCTCGGCAGGGGCGCTGGCTATCCCTACGCGCTTCTCAAGGCCATGGAGAACAAGAGGATATGGATCATGGAGGGCATGACGAAAAACGATGTGTACAACACCGTGGGCGCATTGGAGAAGCAGGGGTTCATCAAGGGCAGAGCTGTAAGGAGCGGCGCCATCCTCAGGAAGAACTACCTTCTCACCCCGAAGGGAAGACGCATAGTGAGCGCGTCGAAGAGGGCTATGATAAGATCCTTCCGCGAAGTGATAAAGCTGATGTGAAATGGTCGACTACGCCATAGAGATAGGCAATCTGGTCAAGAGGTTCGGCAGCCTAACCGCGGTGAACGGCGTCGGCCTGAAGATAAAGAAGGGCGAGATCTTCGGGCTGCTGGGCCCGAACGGCGCCGGCAAGAGCACAACCATAAACATAATCCTCGGACTACTGGCGCCCACTTCGGGCAAGATATATGTGAACGGCATAGACATGCTCAAGGAGCCAGAGAAGGCCAAGGGTCAGATAGGCATAGTCACGCAGGAGACGGTCGTCGAACCAGAGCTCACGGCCGAGGACAACCTTAGGATATTCGGCAGGCTGTACCAGATCCCGAACAACGAACTGCAGAAGGACATCGACTTTGCGCTCAGGCTTGCCGACCTCGAAGGATTCAGGAAGGCCTACGCAGGCACCTTCTCTGGAGGCATGAAGCGCAGGCTCGAGACAGCGAAGGCGCTGATGCACACGCCGCAGATCATACTGCTAGACGAGCCGACCACCGGCCTCGACGTGCAGAACAGGACGAAGATATGGGAGCTGCTCAGGAGGATAAACAAGGAGCAGGGCGTGACGATACTCATGACCACCCAGTACCTCGAGGAGGCTGACCAGCTCTGCGACCGCATCGCGATAATTGACCACGGCAAGCTCATCGCTCTCGGTACCCCGACAGAGCTGAGGCAGAAGATAGGCATGAGCACCATAGTCGAGGTCACCGCTGACAGGGACCTGCTGGCAAAGATAAGCCAGATCTTCAAGAAGGTGGGGCTCGAGCCGAAGGTGCTAAGCAACAGCGTCGTCGCCCCCGCCGGCACGAAGTCTGTCGAGAAGGTGGAGAGGATACTGAAGCTGCTATCGGCCAGCAGGATAAACGCGCACAACGTGAGCATGCACGAGCCCACGATAGACGACGTCTTCCTCAAGCTTACAGGATCATCGGCCAGGGACGACACCGGCCAGTACAAAGACTCGAGGAGCATGATGTTCGGAAGGGGCAGATGAGATGGGACTGGTAAACGATACCTACACTCTGTTTCTCAGGGAGATGCTCATCTTCAAGAAGAACCTAGGCGTGAACCTTGTCAGGTCGATGATCTTCCCGATACTCTTCATACTCCTGCTCGGTGCCTTCGGCAGCTCGCCGAAGAACGTTCCGGTGGCTCTGGTCAACTACGACAACGGGCTTACAGGGCTGCAGTTCATAAACCTGCTCCAGGCGGGAAGCAGCATCAAGGTCATCAGCTCCACAACGCAGCAGACGGCGATGGGCCTGCTGTCGCAGGGGAGCGTGTCTGCTGTGATAGTCATACCGAGCGGCTTCTCCAGCGCGCAGCTGCCCAAGCCGGACATATACGTATATCTTGACAACTCGCAGCCTCAGTCGGCATCAGTGGTGAATCTCGTCGTGGGTCAGGTGGCCGCCAAGCTCGGCGCCCAGCTCGCCTCCCCGTCCGTGGCTTCCGATCCAGCATCAGCATCGGTGCCGGTGGTCACCAACTACGCATACGGAGCCGCAAGCAACTACGAGAGCTTCGTGGTAGGCGGCATAGTGATAATGGTTGCTGCTTTCGGCTCTGTCTTCAGCGCGGGCTTCACAGTGCTTAGCGACAGGGAGCTCGGCAACCTCAAGGCGTTCCTAACTACTCCGATAAACAAGTTCGCTATACTGCTCAGCAAGATAGGCTACGGCACGCTGCAGTCGCTGCTCAGCGCGTACATAGGCTTGGCGATAGGGCTCGCCCTCGGTGCGACTGTGGCGGCCGGCGTCATCGGCGTAATAGAGCTGATGTGGATAATCTTCCTGGTGGGCTTGAGCTTCGGCTCGCTCGCCATAGCCCTGGCGATGCGCGCGAAGCAGCTGCAGACCTATGCGCTTATAGGGCAGAGCATAGTCATGCCCGCCGCGTTCCTCGGCGGGGCATTTGTGCCCGTGTCGCTCCTCCCGCCTCTGCTGCAGGCTGTGACCGTCGCGAACCCGCTGACCTACGCTGTTAACGCAGTGAGGGACATAATGATCAAGGGGGCCCTTCCGGTGCCGGACCTGGTGCTCGACTCTGCCGTGCTGCTCATCTTCTCCGGCCTCATGCTCGCGCTGGCCTTCATGTTCTTCAAGAACACGAGCGAACAATTATCATGATTTGCTTCTCATGTTTGGTGAAAAAATGAACACAAAGATTATCTGGATGCTTGCCGCAATGGCGATGCTCAGCGGGGCTGTCGGAGCCACGTCTGTATTGGACAACGCGCTCACCCTGGCCAACGTGTCGGTGTCCCCGAATCCGGTTGTCGCTGGCGGCACAGCTACGATAAGCTTCCAGCTCTACAACTCCTACGGCTCGTTCGTGCAGACCGTAAACCTGCAGGCGAGCACCAGCTACCCGATAGCCAACGCGTCGCTCGTGAAAACGACTGACATAGCGCAGGTCAATCCCGGAATAAACCCCACGTACTACAACTACACCTTCTCCATACCGGCGACCACCCCGTCCGGAACCTACAAGATATTCTTCAATGCGAGCTACTACGGGCTCGGGGCTACGGAGGTGGTGGCATCGTCATCGATGCCGGTCGCCTTCTACGTGCAGAACAAGCCCAACATAAAGATCGTGCTCTCCAACCCCTCGCCATCCGCCCTCTACTCCGGATACAACCAGACGGCAGACCTTGAGATAGAGAACACGGGTTACGGCACCGCCAGGAACGTGAGCGTAAACTTGGTTGCGGAATCGGGAGTGAGCCTGCTCAGCTCGGTCACCAGCTTCTTCATCTCCAACCTGACCCAGGGACAGACAGTGACAGAGCCAATCCTTGTAAGTGCGCAGAACACTGGCACGGCGAGCATATCTGCCGATGTATACTACTACTCCCCGACCCTCTCGCAGCGCTTCTCCAGCGTGCAGAGCGCCAGCCTCTCGATAGCACCGGCGGCCCAGTTCACCATAGGCTCTGTCTCTGGCTCTAGCATAGGATCTGGTGCAACAGACGTGCCTGTGACCTTCACGATAACCAATGCGGGAACGAGCCAGGCCGAGCAGATCCAGCTGAGCCTGCAGTCAAACTATCCGATAACCCCTGTGGCTAGCACGGCCTATATAGCAGATCTTCCTGTGGGCTCGTCTACCAACGTCACCTTCCTCGTGAGCGTGGACTCGCAGGGTGTACCTGGAAACTACCCGGTCACGCTCTACGAGCAATGGAAACAACCGAACGGAGCGCAGAACCAGCAGTTCGCGGGCTCTGACAATTACTTCGTCACTGTAGGCGGCCAGACCAGCCTGACGACGCTCGTAGTGGTCGGCGTGGTCGTGGTGGTTATTGTAATAGTTGCTTATAGGATGAGGTCGAGGTTTGCCAAGAAGCAATCGAAGAAGAAGCAGTGATCGACTGGCGGTGGGAAAGACAGAGATAGGAATAATAGGCGGCTCAGGCTTCCACGAGCTGCTGAAGAATCCCAGATCCATCGCGGTGAGAACCGCCTACGGCAGGCCCAGCTCTAAGATCGCAGAGGGCGGACTGGGCGGCAGGCGCGTCGCCTTCGTGCAGAGGCACGGGGAGAACCACACGATACCGCCGCACAGGGTTCCCTACAGGGCAAACATAGAGGCGCTGTCGGAAATGGGAACAAGCCGGGTCCTCGCGTCGAGCGCCTGCGGCTCGCTATCGGCAAGGTTCAAGCCCGGCGAGTTCGTCTTCTTCGACCAGTTCGTCAACATGACCAGCGGCCGCGCAGACACGTTCTTCGACGCAGACACGGTGATGCACGTGAGCGCCGCGGAGCCCTACTGCAAGGAGCTCAGGAGCATAGCTATAAGGACCGCGAGAGCGATGAAGCTCAAGTTCCACGACAGGGGTACTGTCGTGGTGATAAACGGCCCGAGGTTCTCCTCCAAGGCCGAGTCCAGGTTCTTCTCAACTCAGGGATTCGAGCTCATAAACATGACCCAGTATCCTGAGGCGATGCTGGCCAGGGAGAGGCGGCTCTGCTATCTGGGCATAGGTCTGATAACCGATTACGATGCGGGCCTGGTGGGCCAGAAGGGCGTGAAGCCCGTGGCCTATGCGGAGGTGGGCAGGATGTTCGCGCAGAATATAGGGAAGACAAAGGAGCTGATCAGGCGCATGCTGGAGCAGATGCCCCAAAAACGTAACTGCTCATGCTCGAGATCTCTCGAAGGCGCTCTCGCGACCCAGAAGTGACGCGCGAGCTCCCCAATTCTCACATTAATCTTTATAAACACCGGCCAGATATGGTTATCTGGTATTATCATGAACAAAAGGCAGGTAATCGGAACAATAACTGGTACAGCTGGAGTAATTGCAACAGTTGGGGGAGAGGCGATAAAGGACTTGGCAAGAGAGGTGGCGCCAAAATACGCTCAAAAGTTCGTCACCGATAGCGTGCTTCCGAACGTAACCATGGTACCGAACAACATATACCAAACTAGCTTGGAGCAGGTCGGGTCGCAACAGACATTTCTTGCGATATTCGTGAGCAACATTGCTGGAAGCATCAACGCAGCTTCCAATGGAACCGTCAACACATTCGTTGAGCTACTGACAACGCAAGCTAACACGCTGACCGGCCAATCAACTCCAATAGCCGACAAACTCGTCGTTCTTGGAGTAGGAAACTCTACGCAGATAAGTATGGGGGGCGGAGAGGTGGTCAAAGTCGCCGTGCAGAGCGCGCAGCCAGGCTATCAAACTACGCTCTCGCTGTCTTTAGGCCATCTCAAGGACGTGCTTGTCAATGCGCCTGCTGTGCACTTCGCGCATCACGTTGGAGCCCTCGGCGGAGATGCGGTGATTGTCGGGGCAGCAGCCTTGGTAGTAACCATAGGCCTTTTCGGCAAGGACATAATGCGTAAGATACTTCCCCAGAAGCGCGAATAACGCTAGCTAACCAGAAATGTAACCTTGCGCCCGCCACGCAGAAGTAGCTATTACAAAGCGCTACTTCGGAATAGGAGCGTGTGCTAGCATGGAATCGACGCTTTGGAACCACAGGCAACAGCCAGTGCGCTCTCGCGACGAAGAACTAACTGCTTTATATTGTGTTGTTTGTTAAGATGATGAGATGACAGGTATGGGAATAGACGTTCTCGGAGTGGTCGGCGACAGTTTCGGCACCCTGTTTAGGAACAGGACCGTGGCAATACTGGCAATAATAGGAGCGCTAATCAGCGCCGCATTCTCTTTCATACTCACATCGCAGGTTACGTCACTGCACGGCCTCATGAGCGGCGCACCATCTTTGGCAACAGTGCTGCCTTCGGTATTCTCGCTGGTGGGCGTGTTTGGCATAGGCGTGCTGGTCATCTACCTGGTTAACATCTTCATAGAGGGCTCGCTGATGACAGCTGCAAGCGACGCGAAGAAGAATCTGGGAGCGGCCGCGGGCCAGGCGATAGGCAGGTATCTCTACTTCCTCGTAACTTCGATAATCGTCAGCGTGGCCGTGTCTATAGGCCTCGTTCTGCTGGTCATACCGGGCATCTACCTGGCGGTCAAGCTGAGCCTGGCGCCCGTAGAGGTGGTGGTGGGGAAGAAAGGCGTAGTGGAGTCGCTTAAGAGCAGCTGGGATGCCACAAACGGCAACGCCTGGGGAGTCCTATTCGCCGGTGCGGCGATGCTGATAGCCGTTGTCATCATCTCCCTGATCTTCACCGGGATCTTCGCGCTTGTCGGTGTGCAATCCATAGGGCAATTCATAGGCACGTTCTTCGGCTATGCCTTCCCCGTGCTGCTAGTGCTGATCTATCAGCAGATAGGCATGCCTGCAAAGAAGGGAACAAGGAAGAAGCGATAAGCGCCTATTCCAGGTCTATCTGTATGCCGCCAATCTCGCCGGCGACCATGTTGTAGACCCAGGCGATTACGGCGCCGAAGATGAAGAGCATTATGCCGTAGACTATCGGGAATATGATTAGAGAGAGCGCTCCGAGGCCTCCCAACGAGGATGTGCCTGCTATGCTGCTTGCCGCGGATCCGACGAGGAACACAAGTATGCCGATTATGAATCCTACCACAACTCCTATCACTCCCTCTATCTTAGCCACAGACATCACGCCAAGCTTCTTTATCGTCTGCATCAAACCACAGCTATCGCTCACACTCTAGGTTTAAATAGCTTCTTTCAACTAAGCAATCATGGCTCTTAGCACGCCGCAGCAGCAGGCAGGAATACTCAGCTTCTACGATGCACCAGAGCTTGGCCCGAAGTTCAGCGCAAAGGTTCTGCTCATCGCGGTCGCGCTCTTCACGCTATTCGTTGTCATCCTGGACCACTTCGCCGCTCTCTGAAGGCATAAAGGCAACTGCGCCAAGCGGAAGCTATTTATATATAGTCTTAATATATATACCAGGTGATGCCGACGGCGAAGCTGATAGCTGTGTCCAACGAAGCTTACAACGAGCTGCTAAAAAGGAAGGGCAGCGGCAGGTCTTTCTCCGACGTGATACTCTCGATGATAAAGGCCAAGCAGAAGGGGCAGGGGGACATAATGAGGTTCGCAGGGATATTCAAGGGCGACAAGGAATTCGCAAAAATGGCGAAGAAGATCAGAGCCGACAGGAAGAACTTCAAGTCCAGGACCTTCGAGGGCTTTTAGATGGTCTGCCTTGACACGAGCACCGCCATAGATTTCCTCAGCGGTCACAAGGCAAGCGTTGAGCTCATTAACTCGTATGAAGCCAAGGGCGAGACGCTTACCACCACTGTTGTGACCGTTCACGAACTCTTGAAAACCGCAGCGGAGAAGAAGCGCGTCGAAATAGAAACTTTCCTTGACAAGTTTTACATCTATCCAATGACCGAAAACGCGGCAAGGCAGAGTGCGCAGCTTTACCGCTCCCTGGAGGCGTCTGGCAAGATGATAAACGAAATGGACATACTGATCACGGGAATAGCAATGGCAAACAACGAGTCTCTCGTGGCAAGCGACAAGGACTTCAGGAGCACAGGCTACGATAGACTGCGCATAATAGAGAAATGACCTTCGATTACTTCGCCGCTCTCTGAGACTTTATTCCTAAGCAGAACACCATTACTGCATCTACTTGTACTGCTTAATGAAAGAATCATAATCCGCTTCTCCAAGCTCAATAAAGTCGTGTATAACCTCTTCTTTGGTTTCTGGTATGTGCACTATGTTAGCAACTGTGATCTCTTGAAGTACGACGTCCGCCGGGCTGGTTCCGTAGCCATATCTGCCTCTAAAACTATCAGGCTTTGTCTGATTTGGATCTGTGCTTCCCCTAGCCGAAAACAATACGCTTATGGCATTCGGCCCTGCAATAACCACGTATACTTTTTCCTTTCCCACCGTGGTACGAGCTTCTATCTCCATCAAACGCTCACCAAGCGCCTTCAAGTTGGCAGGATCCAAGCCTTTTTTCCTTAAGAGATTCACATCTCTGCGAGCAAGCTGAATTGATTTTATTATTTTTCCTCCCATTTCCTCCAGTTTTCCAGGTGTCAGGTAGTGGCTTTTTATCTGGTCGAGTGTTATAGTCGTTTCTCTAATTTTCAATATCTTGAGATGATTCTGGTCGCAAAAATGTCTAAGGTCATCTAAAAACTGTTCTTTTCTTTGGGTTTCTGCAATGTCAGGTCTTATCACAACAATAGAAACTTCGATGTTGTCGCCAGTCGTCAATACCACTCCTAGATCAGCGTAAACACGTCCTTCCTTCTCTCGCTCACATCGCCCTGCTCGCTGAGCAGATAGAGCATAGCGCGTATGCCGTCCTCGTCAAGGCCGGTGCTCTTCACCAGCTCGTCTACTTTCTTCGGCCCTTCCCTCAGCTCCTTCAGCACCTTCCCGCTGTTCTTGTCGAAGAAGGCGCGCAGCACTATGTAGAACTTCTTGTTGAACGCGCGTATGCCGAGCACCTTTCCTGTCCTTATGCTGTCCTCCAGGGCCAGCGAGAGGCTCGAAGCCTCTGTCTCGGTGGGCAGGACTATGTAGCCGTCCTTCTCCAGCCGCAGCACGTTCTCGTTCTTCTCTATCTTTGGAGGTGGTGGCACGGGTCTGGGAGGCTGCTCTATCATCACCTTTTTCGGCGGCAGCGGCGCTGCTCCCGGCTTCTTCCTCATGAGGAACTTGTCGTATACCGCGGCTACTATGCCGTAGGAGCCCTTCGCCTTTGACAGGTAGACCGCCTTCTTGTCTATCAGGCTCTGCAGCGTCTTCTTCTCCTGTTCGTTCAGCAGTTTGGACACGTTCGCAACTGTCCTGTCAGCATACCTGAGCGTGTCCAATCGCTTGAGCACGTTTATCTCGCCGAGCGTGAGGTTGAGCGGCTTGAAGCTGCCTGCGGCGCTGGCCTTCCTGGCGAAGAGGAAGGAGCTGTCGTTGTACTTGAGGAACTGCACCTCGTCGTCCTCCTTCAGCCCGAACTGCCTTATCACGTCGTCCGGGAGGTAGACAATGTACTTGCTGTTCCTGGTTTTGTATACCTTCAATTCACCTACCGCTCTGTTATTTTAAGCCCCCTGCCTATTACTACCATGCAAGAATTAAAAGAGTTTGCAGACTCGCCCAGCGCTCTCGTCAAAGACGAGTTCGTGCAGGCTCTCGACTCGGCGATAAAGGAGCTATACGGGGAGGTGGGTAGGGAAGAGGGGCAGCTCTGGCAATCGGTCTCGGTTCCCAACGAGATCACGCTTGGCGACCTGAGCTCGTCTGTCGCGTTCAAGCTCGCAAAGGCGGCGAAGACGAGCCCAGTGGGCATAGCCAAGGAGATAGCCAAGAAGTTGAAGCCGAGCGAGCACATAGTCAGGTTCGAGGACGCGAACGGCTACGTCAACGCATTCATAGACGAGAAGAAGTACGCGGAGCTGGTGCTGCACGGGATCATGAAGAGAAAGAAGGGCTACGGCAGGAGCGGCATAGGAAAGCGCAGGAAGGTCATAGTCGAATCGCCGAGCGCCAACCCGGCGCACCCGTGGCACGTAGGCACGCTGCGCAACGCGATACTCGGCAACGTGGTCTCCAACCTGCTCGAGGCCTGCTCCTACGAGGTTGAGCGCGAGGACTACATAGACGACCTCGGCCTGCAGGTCGCCACGGCCCTCTGGGGCTTCACACACACGGGCGCCAAGCCGGACAAGAAGTTCGACCAGTGGCTCGGCGAGATCTACGTAGATGCGAACAAACAGATGGAGAGACCCGAGGTAAAGAAGGAGGTCTACGACCTGCTCAAGAAGCTCGAGGAGGTTAACTCGAAGGAGGCCGAAGCCGGCAGGGACATGGCAGAGAGGTGTGTGATGGCCCACCAGGAGACCGCGTTCAACTACGGCATCTACCGCGACGTGATGGTCTGGGAGAGCGACATAGTGCGCAGCCACCTTCTGAGCAAGGCCCTCGACATCTCGAGCGAGATACTCGAGAAGCCCAGCGAGGGCAAGTACGCGGGAGCGATAGTTGTCAAGCTCGACAAGATCACCCCTTATGCGAAGCAGCTCGAGGGGAGCAGGGAGGACGCGAAAGTCGTGGTCAGGAGCAACGGCGCGGCCACCTACATGGGCAAGGACTTCGCGCTGCACGCCTGGAAGTTCGGGCTCATAGACGCTGGCTTCACATACTCAAAGTTCATGGACCAGCCCAACGGCAAGCCTATATACACCACCTCTCCGAAGGGCATGGCGATGAAGTTCGGCAGCGTCAAGCGCGCTATAAACGTCATAGACGCGAGCCAGGCCTATGAGCAGCAGATAATGAGCGTGATGTTCACGCTCATCGGGCACAAGGAGATAACCAGCAACCTTGTGCACCTCGCATACGGCAGGGTCAACATCGAGGGCGAGAAGCTCAGCGCCAGGAGCGGAAACTGGCTCGGTGACGGCAGGAACTACACCGCCGACGACCTGCTCGGCGAAGCGACAAAGCGCGCCATGGAGATAGCGCAGAAGAGCGAGAAGATAACGAACAAGCAGAACCTGGAGTCAATATCGAGGGCGATAGCGCTCAGCGCGATAAAGTTCGAGTACCTGAGGATAGCCCCGGAGAAGGAGATTATATTCTCGTGGCAGAACGCGCTCAACTTCGAGGGCAACAGCGGACCCTACGTCATGTACACGTACGCGAGAGCCAGGAAGATACTCGCCAAGGCGGGCTTCGGTGACGCGCTCCCATCAGTGAGCGACATCGGCCGCATAAGCAGGGGCTACGACTTCGAGCTGGTCAAGAGGCTTGCGGGAGCGCAGGAAGCGGTCGAGAAAGCCTGCGACGAAGCCAGGCCAAACGTGCTAACAGACTACCTGCTCGAGCTCTCATCTACGTTCAGCAAGTTCTACGAGAGCATGCCAGTCATAAAGGGCGAAGGGGCGAAGAACGTGAGGCTCTCAATAGTCTACGCTCTCACGGTAGTGCTGGAGAACACGCTCTCCCTACTCGGCATCTCCACAGTAAGCGAGATGTAAAGCGTAAATAAACCTGCCTACGAATTGATAGCAAGGGTCCGTAGCTCAGCTTGGACAGAGCGACACCGTCCTAAGGTGAGGGTCGCGGGTTCAAATCCCGCCGGGCCCGCCTATTGATTTTATAAACAATCACGGGATTTTATAAACAGAAGGTATTTTAGAAACAACGCTTCATCATCTGTTAAGTGAATTCGATGAGCCAGCGGATGAAAGTAAAAGAACCCAGTATAGTAATAAGGCCGCTCGGCAGGTTTGGGGGTTTGGACAACCTGCACCTCATGCTCATAGTGCTGATTGCCCTGCTGATAGCCCTGCTTCTAGTCATTTCCTATGGCAAGCCCATACTGGTGTTGCCGAGCAACAACACGACCTCTACAGGCAACGCCACAGCGATTCACAGCGCCTCCCAGATAAAGGCAGTGGCCGAGCGCGTGCTCGCCAGCTACGCAACTATAAACAGCTCGCTCTCGCTCATACCGTTCATCTCCAACGTCAGCGGCATGCAGGTCAGCTACCTGTCCGGGAGCGGATCCTGGTACGTGCAGGTACCGGCAAGGAACTTCGCGAACAACGTCGCCTTCTCGCTCTCGTTCGTGATAAACGACAGCGACACCTCCAAGGTAACGCCGCTGCTCGAGACAGTGCTGCCTTCCTCGATATCCAACAACAGCGTCGTATCCGCAGGCGTTGTCTCGCTGTTCGGCAGGTACGAGTGCCAGAGCGCATCGCCGGTCAACGTCTACTGGTTCGTAGACCCGTACGCCGCAGGCGGGGTGAGCAGCCTGCTCAACGCAAGCGAGATAGACAGGATATATGGCAGCAACGTAAACCTCACGCTGAAGATAATCGTGGGCTCCGATACCGAGCGCATAGGCTCGCAGGTAGGCCTCTTCGACGCCCTCTATCTCTCAAAGTACGCGCTCTGCGCGTCGCAGCAGAGCAACTTCAGCGCCTTCGCCTCAGGCCTCAATTCAGCATACTCCGGTGCGTACCTCTCGCAGAACGATCTTGCTTCAATCGCGGCCCAAGCCGGACTGAACTCGACGCAGCTGACCAGCTGCATAAACGCATCCTCCTCTGCGATTAACACGCAGGCCCTGCTAGCCCAGTACTATAACATCACATACAATCCTGTAGCAGTTGTAGACTGCCACTATCTCGCACTGCCACAGACAGCGCGCTCCGCTCTCTGCTACGCTGACAACTCCCTGTGCTGATCCGTTGAGACACCTTATAGTGGGTATAGATGCAGGAAAGACCGCCGCTGTAGCGTGCCTCGACCTCGATGGCAACGTGATCAGGCTCTCTAGCGGCAGGTTCGCCGGCCTGCAGTGGTTCGTAGACACGATAAGGCAGGCAGGATCTCCGGTGGTCATAGCCTGTGACAAGAAACGGCCCGACGATCTCGTCTGGAAGCTGGCCAGCATCTTCGACGCCGTTCTCTACGTCCCTGGCTCTGACATAAGCGTGCTGAAGAAGCAGGGGCTTACCAACCACCGCTTCTCAAACCTTCACGAGCGCGATGCGCTCGCAGCCGCGCGAACCGCGTTCAGGGCGTATGCAGGCAAGCTGAGACAAGCAGAGCGGATGGCGAACGAGAAACATGCGGAGTCGGAGAGGGTCAAGGCCATGGTGATAAAGAAGTACTCGGTGCACGAGGCGATAAGCAGCGGCGCAGCCGGAAGGAGGCTCGTGCGGCGCACGTGACCAATAGCTATGCTTTAAATATTCCTACGCGCAAATAGAAACAAGCGAAACATCAGCAATGCTATTCATGCTAACACGGTGTCAAAATGGCTGGAGAGATGGAAGAACAGATTGGGGAGAGCAGGGAAAGCACCATACCCGAGAACGTAGTCTACATAGGCAAGAAGCCTGCGATGAACTACGTGCTGGCTGTGGTGACGCAGTTCAACAACGGGGCGAAGAGCGTAAAGATAAGGGCGAGGGGCAACACAATCTCACGCGCCGTGGACGTTGCCGAGATCGCGAGGAACAGGTTCGTCCAGGAGGCGAAGGTCGGCAGCATAGCGATAAACTCCGAGGAGCTGCAGAACGAGGACGGGACAAAATCGAAGGTAAGCACCATCGAGATAATCCTGGCCAAGCAGCTGTAGCTAGAAGAGCTTCTTCTTGTGCCTCCGCGCGATATCCGTCGCGCTTATCGTTCCGACGCAGCGCATCTCATCTGCAGAGTTAACTACCGGCAGCCTGCTCAGCTTGTTCTCGACCATCAGCTTGGCTGCCTTCTCTGGCGTGTCCTTCAGCTCGACAAACACCCTCCTGAGGCGCATCGTGCCAACGTTTCTCTCGTCGCCCCAGCGTTCCAGGTGCCTTTCGGCCTCGTCACGCTCCAGTATTCCGAAAAGCAGCTTGCCATCTAGCACCGGTACAAGGGAGACGTGCGCACCCTTCATCAGCTGTATCGCGGAGCTGACGCTCGTCACTTTTGATACCGCGACCATGCGCCGCTCTACCAGCCTCTCTATCCCGGCCACGTACTCGTTCAGATTCGGAAATACAATTATTAAGTATTATATGAGAAAATCGATATAGGGGAAGAAGAGGTGCTTTTGTGGCGGGATTCGTGCTATTGGAGCGGAGCAAGGCCGAGCGCGCGATAGAGGCCCTAGAGAAGGAGTACAAGGACGCGAAGTACTACCTCAGCTTCAAGACTCCTGTAGAGCTTCTCGTCGCCGCGATCCTCTCCGCGCAGACGCACGACGAGGTGGTGAACTCGGTTACCCCCGAGCTCTTCAAGCGCTACAAGACCGCGAATGATTTCGCCAGCGCGAAGGAGGACGAGCTGATTGGATACGTGCGCCGTGTCAGCTTCGCGGGCAACAAAGCCAAGAACATAATCAACGCCTGCAGGATCCTTGAGGAGAGATACAACGGCAGCGTGCCGAGGAAGATGGAGGAGCTGGTGGAGCTGCCGGGCGTGGGCCGGAAGACCGCCAACACTATACTCATAAACGCCTACGGCATAGTCGAGGGCATACCAGTAGACACCTGGGTGATAAAGCTATCGGGGAGGATCGGCCTGAGCAGGAACACGGATCCTGACAAGATAGAGCAGGACCTGGAGAAGGTCGTTGAGAGGAAGTACTGGAAGAACTTCGCATACGTGCTCAAGACGCACGGGAAGAGGATCTGCCAGTCCCAGATTCCGGTCTGCAGCCGCTGCCCGATAGGCCCCAACGGCAGAAACGCGATCTGCCCGAGGAACGGGGTCAAGAATAGCAAGTGATCTGTTGGAGTTCATAAGCGAGTTGCACACGCATTCCAGATATGCGGGAGCCTGCAGCGACAGGCTCACGCTGCAGAGCATGGACGCGATAGCTCGCGAGAAGGGCATAGGCATAATGGGAACCGCCGACTTCTCGCATCCGGAATGGTTCAAGGAGATAAAGAAGAGCATGGAGCCGCAGGGCAACGGCCTCTACAAGCTGAAGGGCTCGTCCAGCGGGGTCAACTTCATACTGAGCAACGAGGTCTGCACCATCTATCCAAAGGTCAAGGGCGGGAAGGCCGGAGTCTTCGACCGCACAGGCAACGTGGCGAAGATACACCACGGCATCCTCGTTCCAGACATAGAGACGATAGAGCAGGTGAACGAGGCGCTTGCCAAGTTCGGCAGCCTCTCTATTGACGGCAGGCCGCAGCTGAGCATGACTGCGGCGGAGCTGGTGGAGACGATCCACGGGATAAACGAAAGGAGCACGGTCTTTCCGGCCCACGCGTGGACCCCCTGGTTCGGGGTCTTCGGCTCCATGGGAGGTTTCGACTCGCTGGAGCAGGCGTATGAGGACCAGGCAAAGCGCATATATGCGATTGAGACCGGCCTGTCGGCAGACCCGGCGATGTTCTGGCGCCTCTCGAAGCTGGACAAGTACTCTGTAATATCAAGCGGCGACGCGCACTCCCTCCCGAAACTGGGGCGCGAGGCCACTGTATTCGAGTTCGGCGAGGGCGAGCTCTCCTACGGTTCCATTGTCGGAGCCATGAAAGACAGGAAGGTGAAGTATACGATAGAGTTCTACCCCGAGGAGGGCAAGTACCACTACGACGGCCACAGGAGGTGCAACATCTCGCTCTCCCCGCAGGAGGCGGCCAGGTACAACGGCATCTGCCCCGTATGCAGGAAGAAGCTCACGCTAGGGGTTCTGCACAGGGTCGAGGAGCTCGCTGACAGGGAGGAGGGCAAAAGACCCGACGGCGCCAAGCCTTTCGTGCACACCGTGCCGCTGAACGAGATAATCGCTTCTGTAAGCGGGAAAGGGGTGTACACGCAGTACGTGTACGCAGCGTACGCCAGGTTCATCGAGAGGTTCGGCACAGAGTTCAACGTGCTTCTCTGGGCAAAGATAGAAGACATAGCGAAGGTAGATGCCAAGGTCGCCGAGGCGATAGACAACGTGCGCCACGACAGGGCGAGCATAAAGCCAGGATACGACGGCGTGTTCGGCGTGATAGACGTGCTCAAGGCGTCGGCTCAGGAACAAGGGGCAAAGAGTTCATACGGGCAGAGGACCATCGGGGGCTTCTAGTAAAACCTCAGGGATACAGAAGCAATTTAAATGCTATTAGCAAAAAGGATACGATGGCTGATTTTAGACCAGTGCTAGCTCTCACCATAATCGCGGCGCTGTCTTTGAGTTCGAGCGCATACATTACGAGCATACACGCGCCCGCGGTGATCCAGAACAGGAACGTGGGCAACCTCACGCTGATAACGCTTAACCTGACCCCCGGGGACGGACTGGTGAGCGTCGACAACAACGCGCCCTCTGTGGGCCTCGACACCGTGGCGTCAGCGCAGACTGCTGCCGCGTACGCCTCAAGCTTCGAGGGAGTGCGGGAGAGCAGCTATGATTTCAACTACACGATAAGCAGCATAGCGCCCGACGTGGTTGACAGCAACGTTTCAGGCCCCAGCGCCGGTCTGGCGTTTACGTTGCTCGCTGTGGCCGCGCTGCGCCACACCCAGCTGCAGCCAAACTTCACGGTAACGGGCACCATAAATTCCGACGGTTCCGTGGGGCTGATAGGCGGCGTGTATGACAAGGTCGGGGCTGCAAAGGCAGACGCCATGAGGTACGCGCTCGTGCCCGCTGCGCCTTCCGGGTCACTGGAGGAGCTGCTCTACTACATCTCGCAGCAGACCTACGGCCTGCCTGTAGCAGAGGTTGCGAACGTATCGCAGGCGCTGCCATACGCATTCGGCTCCGCGTCACCGTCCCCGCTCTCGATAAACCTGACCGATAACTACAACGCCTCCGCTGCAGGATACTCGAACATAACGTGCACCTCTTGCAACTCCAGCGCCTTCGGGCAGCTGGTAAACGCCACCTTCAACTTCACCTCTTCGCTGATATCGTCTGCTAGCAACAACTTCAGCTCAGCGAAGAACCAGCTCAGCGCCAACCTCCGCAACTACAGGAAACTGGCGTCTGCCGGCTATCTGTACACAGCTGCGGACTTCTCGTTCCTCAACTACATAGACGCGTTCACGCTCTCCAACGCGCAGAACTACACCAGTTCGGGAGCCGCCGGTCTGCTCAACAACGTTTCCGCATACTGCTCATCGCTCGTTCCCCCTCCGCTCACGACGCAGAACTACGAGTTCGTGATCGGGGGAGAGCTGAGGCAGTACTGGGCCAACATCACTATCTCGAACGCGCAGCAGGCGCTTGCATCGGAGCAGAGCACCGATGACATAATACAGAGCATATATACGGCAGCCTCTGCCATGGGGTGGTGCAAGGCATCGTCAGAGCTATACTCCGTGGCCCCCTACATGGGCGGCAGCTACGTCGTTGTCTCTCCAAGCCTGGGCAGCAGCGCAGCTACAGCGATAAACAGGGTGAGGGGCTACGGCAACGGCCTCTATCTGCAAGCAGCAACGCAGGCGTACAACAATGGCGACTACGCCACCGCGCTCTACGCCACTACCTACGTCGGCGCGTTCTCGTCCCCGCTGCCGAGCGTCAGCGCACCGCGGCTGTACTCGATGACGCTCCAGAACCTGGCCAATGCCACGGCCGGCACGTGGCCGTCGCAGTTCGCCACGCAGTCCGAATTCTACTTCAGGCAGTCTCTGGTCGCGAGCGGCTCCGCTGAGACCAGCTATGCCGACCAGGCTTACACGACCTCGGTCCTCGCCGCCAGCCTGTCATCAGCGAACGGGGCTATAAGCAACTCGTTCATCGCCACGAACCAGAGCGGCGGAGCCGCGGTGTCGCAGCAGCTCTCGAGCATAGAGCAGAACATATCGCAGATATACACGCTCCTCCTTGTCAACGCCACACTCATGTTCGTCGTGCTAGTTGTGCTTCTCTTCCACATGCTTCCGCACGGCAAGGCAAGAGGCAGGCAGAGGAGCGCGTGAACGCCCAGACTAGATGAGGGCCGCGGCGAGTATTCCTATCAGCGCCAGGCCCATCGCGAAGAGCGATACGTTCCTCGTCTTCTCGTAGAACTTCTGCTTCTTCACCATCACATAGCCTATTCCTACGTAGAGCAGGAGCAGGTCGCTCACGAAGACTATCGCGCCATAGACGAGGTTGAACCTGAACGGCTGGACCAGGAAGAAGAGGTACGCGCTTATGGCCACGGCCGCGGCGTAGAGAACAAGAGCGAGAGCCGAAGAAGCATGAGTGCCGATCACGCGCGGAAGCGTCCTCGCCTTCCTCACTTTCGTGTCCCCACCAAAGTCCCTTATCGTACCGTGTATCTCGCGCGCCAGCCCGCTCAGGAATACCATCACGCTCACGAGCGCCACTCCTGGTGCGAGAGTAGTGCTGACTACGTAGCTGCCGAAGATGAACGGGATGAGCATCGTCAGCGCCACGTAGACGTTGCCTAGCAGGAACGTCTCTTTCAGCTTGTAGCTGTATAGGAAAGCGAGCGCCGCGAAAGCCGCCGCTATAACGAGCGCGTAAGTGTTTATCAGCGCTGCAGAGACTATCCCTATGGCGAAGCATATAGCTGATACGTAGACCGCATCCATCGGCTCCAGCTCCCCGGTGACGAGCGGCCTGTCCTTGTTGTTGAGCCTGTCGACCTTTATGTCGAAGTAGTCGTTTATCGCGAACGAAGCCATGCTGACAAATATCGGGGTTATCAGGCTGAGCGCGAGCGCGAAGGCTCCCGGCAGTCCGCCGGCGAGAAGCTCCGCGGCGAGCACAGCAACGACCAGCATTGCGCTGTGCTCTATCCTCGTAAGCCTGAGTATCGGGACAAGTTTGCCCATAGGCATAACTTGCCACAAAAGGTATAAAAGGCAGGTAAGAGAATAGGTAGCTGATATCCTATTACACGATGTGTCGTCGATGACCGACAAGATTCCTCTGCGCTCGATGCCCGATTACAACCTGTTCGGCCTCGAGGGGCAGACCTATGAGAAGGCAAAGGTGGCTGTGCTGCCCGTACCTTACGACTCGACAGTGACGTACAAGTCCGGAACCAGGGAGGGGCCGCAGGCGATAATAAACGCCAGCAGGAACATCGAGCTCTACAGCTACGAGCTGGAATCGGATCCGAGCAAGATAGGAATATACACGCTGCCGAGCATGGCGCCTGACGTGAGCTCCCCGGAGAACATGGTCGCTGGCGTGAAGAAGGAGATAGGCCTCATACTGGACGACGGCAAGCTGCCCCTGATGCTTGGAGGGGAGCACACGATAACGCTAGGCGCCCTGCAGGCGCTCAAGGAGAGGAAGAAGGACCTGAGCATAGTGCAGTTCGACGCCCACTCGGACACGAGGCAGGAGCTGTACGGGACCAGGTACATGCACGCCACCGTAATGGCGCGCGCCGCCGAGCTCTACCCCGACCTGCTCCAGATCGGTGTGAGAAGCGTAGATGCCGAGTACGCGGCCAAGCTGGACAAGGACAGAACCCTGTTTATCGACGATGTGCGCGAGCTTGGGGCCGACGGAGTGGTCTCCAGGCTGCTGAACTCCACAAAGGGGAGCATCTACCTCACCTTCGACTTCGACGTCCTCGACCCTGCGGAGATGCCGAGCGTCGGCACCCCGGAGCCCAACGGGATGCGGTTTGACGAGGTGCTGCAGATCATCAGGGGCATAGGAGAGGAGAAGAGGCTCGCCGGAGCAGATTTCGTGGAGCTCTGCCCAATACCATACCTGCACGCGCCCGACTTCCTCGCCGCGAAGCTGATATACCTGACGCTTGGCAGCTTTGCCATAGAGTGATCGGATGGTGCACAAATCCGCTGTGCTGCTGCTCGCCCTCCTGCTCGCATTCGGAAGCGCAGCCGCAGGCACAGTGACCCTTGAAGGGACCTGCATCGCCGGAACTGTAAACAGCACAAACTTCACGTTCAGAATATCCAATGTGGGCAACGACACAGCGTACCAGCTGATTCTCAGCCCCGCCATCTACGGCGCGCAACCCAAGAACGCCACCTATACGATAGGAAGCCTGGGGCCGGGCGCCACATACAACATGAGCGTCGTGGCGGGGAACGTCATGGAGCCAGGCACCCACGGCGTGTACTTCAACGCCGCCTACCAGCAGGGCCAGACGATCTTCACGACCATCTTCCCGTGCCTCGTGCCGCTCATAAGACAGACCTCGTCGCAGCTAATACTTACGACCAACGCGAGCCTGCAGAGCGATGGCACAGGCGTGGTTTCCACAGCGGTGCACAACGCCGGCCCCACCGCAATCGCGGCAAACGTCTCGATCGCGCTTCCCCCCGGTTTCACGTATTCCGGGCCGGGATCGTACGAGGTTCCCCTCGCTCCTTTCGCAAACGGCAACGTGACGTTCCACGTCGGCTTCCCCGCCCAGTATTCCGCGTCTTACGTCGCCTCGACCTTCGCCTCCTATTCGAGCGGCAGCCTGCTCTACACCACGTTCTCCCCGTTCCTGATAGCCACCGCCGCAGCGTCAGCATCGTCCCAGCTCAGCTACACGCTCGTTCTCTACGTCGTTGCGGGGGCAGCGGTTCTCGCTGTCGCCGTGCTGATACTGCTGTCGGTAGTAAGGAAGAGGAAGCGCGCCTAGGTGTAGTTGGTTATCCGGTAGAAACTGACGTTGCTTCCCGCAACCGCAGTCTCGTTCGAGCCAAGACCCACGAGTCCGTACCGCGACACCGCCGAGGCGCAGAGGGTGCTGTGGAACGGCGGGACCACGCACCAGTACCCGTAGTCGAAGACCTTGCAGCTGTAGCTGGATATTATTTGGTTCACAGTATTGTTGTTGCCGCCCGTGAGATAGGATATCTCCGCGGCGCTCCTGTTCGCTTCCCACCAGATCTCCGGGGTGAAGGAGAAGACGAAGCAGTTCCGCGGCACCTCTTGGCTGTTAGCATAGAAGTAGCTGATCGCAGGCAGTATGACCGACTGCTGCGGCATCGAGCTTGGGCTGAGGGCCACGAGCGGCACCAGTGTCGCGAACGGATAGGCCAGCAGCACCGCGCCGGCGGCGACCACGACGGCGCCGAACACGATTCCCGAAGCCTGCCCCCTCTTCTTGATTGCATCCATCCTGGTCAGCGCCCAACGCGCCAGGTCTCCCATTCCGATTATCGCGAACGCGGCAAGCAGGCAGATGGAAGGAAGCAGGGAGAGCATGAACCTCACGTCCACTCCGTATGTCGCGTAGCCGGCGAAGAAGACGCCGTAGAACACGAAGTAGGCGGCAAACCAGAGCGCGAGCATCAGCAGCATTCCGAACCTGTTCCTGATGCGCTTGTCAAGCGCCAGCACTATACCCCCCAGTATGGCTAGCGGGGTTATCAGCCAGTGGAAGTTTGCCGGATACAGGCTGAGCATGTTCGTGCTCCCGAAGAGGAACGGGATGTTTATGCCCATGTTGTATCCCAGGTTGCCGAGTGAGATCACGCTCTGGTTCTGGTTCTGCCCATAAGATGGGTTCTGCGCCTCTACGCTTATGTAGTATAGCTGCGGCAGGATCAGCAGTATGAAAGCGAGCAGCACGAGAAGCGCACGGGTGTTCTCTGCAAGCGCCCTGCGTATCGCCCTCGTCCGTTCCCCGACCGTATTCCTTATCCCCTCCTCCCCGAACGTAAGCAGGAGCACCGCGAAGATCCCGAGGAGCAGCGACGCCTCTATCCTCATGTAGGCCACCAGGTCCACGCTGAACGCGAAGGCGGCAAAGGAGCCGAGGCTCTTCCTTCTTGTGTAGATCACGAGAAGCAGGAAGGAGAGCACAGTGAGCATCATGAACGGCAGGTCGAAGTCCGCCTGGGTCCTGGACCAGATGAACAGCTGGGGCATCATGGCGAACGCGAAAGTTGCCACTACCGCATATGACCTGCGTTTCGTCAGGACGCTTGCGAGTAGGAAGATCATCACTATAGAAGCGGCGCCAACCAGCAGCTCAAGGCTGTACGCCGTCGCTGTGCCCGCTCCGAATATCGCGAACGCGATCGCTATGAACGCGGACCAGCCGACGGGGTCGTGGTAGAGGACGCTGCCGTAACACGCGCTCTCGTAGCCTGTGCCTATCTGGCACCAGAGGGAGTTGCCGTGGTGCAGTATGTTGAGCGCTATGCCCTGGTATATGTTCTCGTCAAAGTAGAGCTGCTCCGCATGTGGTACAAACCTGACCGCGAATATCAGGAAGAAGGCGAGTATGACCCCGAGGGCTATGAGCGAACGCCTGTCGATACAGCCGCGCAGCAGCTTTCCTATGCCTTTCCTGTCCGCCGCTACCGCAGCGAGCATCAGTATCAGCGACGCGTACACCGCGGCCGTTAGCGCGTAGCCGATTATCACCTTCAGGCACCCTTGTTCTGCACGTAGAACCCGCCGAGGAACATGTGCCTCGTCTTCGTCTTCTTCATCGTCTGCAGCGCGTCCTCGGGGCTCATGACTATCGGCATGCCGTGTATGTTGAAGCTGGTGTTGAGCACAACTCCGTATCCCAGCTTTTTCTTGACCTTCTCAAGCATCCTGCGATAGTTCTTGTTCTCCCCGCCGACCATCTGCGGCCTGGCAGTGTTGTCAACGTGCACGACCGAGCGCAGCACGTCCTCCCTGCCCTCCTTGACCCTGTATGCCATGGTCATGAACCTGTCCGTTCCCTTGACGTTCTCGAAGAGGCGCGCGGCCTCCTCCTCGAGCAGCGACGGGCAGAACGGCTGGAACCACTCCCTCTGCTTCACGTAGAGGTTGAGCCTGTCCTTGACCTTCTCCGAGCCCGCCTTCGCGAGTATGCTCCTGTTTCCCAGCGCTCTCGGCCCGTACTCCATCCTGCCCTGGAACCAGAAGACGTAGTTGTCCTTGCTTATCAGCTCCGCGGCGTGCGCGCTCTTGTCGCTCTCCGTTTCGAAGCTGATTCCCCGCTCCTTCCTGAGCACGTCCTCTATGTAGTCGTCGCCGAACTCGTCTCCGAGATATGCGTCATCGAACTTGTATTCGTGCACTCCGTTCATCACGTAGTTGATGTGCATCGCGGCTCCCAGCGCAGTTCCCCCGTCGCCCATGTGCGGATGTATGAACCATCTCTTGAGAGAGCGCAGGTTCCTGATCTGCATGTTGGCCTTTACGTTGGAGAACAGGCCGCCTGCCATCGCCACGTCTCCTATCCCGTACTCGTCTATGGCGTTCTCCGCAAACTCCACGAGCGTGTGCTCAAGCAGCTGCTGCGCCATGTAGGCGAACTGCTCCCGCGGCATCGACCACGCTATCCTGGAAAGGAGGTCGTACTGCTTGAGGTGCGAATGCTTCGCAACTATGTCCACGCCGTCAACGCTGAAGAGGTCCTTGAGCTTGTTCTCCTCGAACGGGAACGGATAGGAGTAGCAGGCCATCGCCATCACCTTCCCCTCGTCCTCCAGCTCGCGCATGCCCACTATGTTCGTTACCTGCTCGTAGAATATGCCAAGGGAGTTCCTGGCGCTTATCGCGTGCTGCCTTGTCAGCTTGCCCTTTGAGAACGTGCTTATCGAACCGCTCAGCCCGTCGCCGAGGCCGTCGAGCGTGAGCACCAGCGCCTTGGAGAATCCGGAGGTGAACGCAGCCGTGGCGGCGTGCGAGGCGTGGTGGTCTACGTAGTGGAGCCTGAAGTTGTCGAATCCCATGCCGCGCAGATGGCCCGCTATGACCGCCTTGCTCAGCGGCACGAACGTGGGAAGAACGCCGATGTTCGTCTGCAGCGTCTTAATCGTGCGCCGCAGGTTCTCTGTTCTCGGCCTGAGCATCTTCCTTCTCCTGAACCTGTAGTAGGATTCCTGCTGGTAGGGAAGCAGCCTCGATGCCGTCTTGGCGAACTCGGCCGTGGGGAACGCTATCGTCTCTATCTCGCTCGGCTTCAGGTTCGCATACGAGAGCGCCGCGACTATGGAGTTGTACGGGAACTTTATCTCGAGCTTGCGCTTCGTGTAGCGCTCCTCGTTGGACGCGAAGAGTATTCGGTCGTCCTCCAGCAGGGCCGCGCCGGCATCGTGGCCGTCCCATAAACCAAGAATGTACATTGAGCCCCCAATAGCATGAGCTGTTATGCAGATGAAGCTTTTAAATTAAGTCCCGCAGCCGCTCATATCTTCAGCAGCGATCCAAGTATCGACTGGTAGCTCTCGCATGCGGTGAAGTGCTGCTCCTTCTGCCTGCCCAGGTTAGCGGCCTTTACCATCCTGTCGATCATAGTTCCGTCCTGCCTCACGTTGCCCAGCTTCATGCTCGTCATTATCGAGGGGAAGACATTGCCGTAGCTGTCGAGGAAGACGCTAAGCTCTCCGTCGCGGTTCGGCACCGAGCTCTTCTTCGTCTTGAGGAACTCTACTATGCCCTCCATGTACCTTATCTCCAGATAGGTCTTGAGCGAGCGCGAGATTCCTTTCTCTTTGACCTTTCGCATGTTTGCGAGCAGGAACTCGACGTCCTTGAGCGCGAGCTCTGTCGGTGCCACTATCGGATTGTTGATGTTCGCGTAGTAGTTGTCGCTCACCTGGCCGACGTTGAGGTGGAAATCAGAATAGCTTATGCCAGGCACGTCCTTCATCACCTCCTGCACGGTCTTCTCGAACTGGCCCGCATTGGCGTTTATTATCGTGTATCCGAAGACGCAGAGCAGGTTCCTGTACCTCTTTCCCAGCTCCCTTATGCCCCTGAACATGCGGATTGCTTTGTCGTAGTTGCCCGGTATGCCCCTTATCTTGTCCTCCAGCTCGCGGTAGCCGTCGAGCGAGACGGTGATTACTACATTGGGTATGCCAAGCTGCGCTATCTCCTCTATCTTCTTTATCTCCATCTCGTAGTTGCACAGGGAGTTGGTCGGCATGGTAAGCAGGTACAGGTCTCTGCACTCGTCCCTGAATGTCCTGGCGATCTGGACTATGTCGCTCCTCAGGAACGGCTCACCGCCTGTGAGCTCTACCCACTTGAAGTACCTATTCTGCTTTGCAAGCCCCTTTATCTCATCGAGCGTCAGCTCGTTCTTAGGCTTTATCTGCCATATCGAGCAGTGCTGGCACCTGCTCTGGCACCAGTACGTTATCGAGAAGTTGAGCTTGTACGGCCTGTCCAGCCTCATGAGATTGCTCTTCAGTATCGTGCCCGCTATGCCAATCATTTTCGCGCTCTTCATGTACCGCTACCGTCGCATATACTTGCCCGTTCGGCTTTAAATAGATAGGCGTGAAATAGCTCACTATGCCAGGCGTGAGGAGAGAGTTCGTCTCCGTAGTCATACCCACTTTCAGGGAGGAGAAGAACATAGGCAAGGTGCTGCGCGGCGTCAACAAGCAGCTCAAAGGCTACGACCACGAGATAATTGTCGTGGATGATGTGCGGAGTAAGGACGAGACGGCGGAGATAGCGAGGGGCATGGGCGCGCGCGTGATCTACGACAACGTGGGCAAGGGTGCCGCGCTGGTCAAGGGCCTGAGGGCCGCGAGAGGTGACGTGCTCATAGCCATGGATGCCGATCTCTCGAACGAGCCGAAGGAGCTTCGGTTGCTGATAGACGCGATAGACATAGGGTACGACATATGCACAGGCTCGCGGTTCATAATAGGCGGCGGCTCCGAGGACATACCGCTCTTCAGGGTCTTCGGCAACAAGATGTTCGTGCTTCTCGTCAACCTGCTCTTCGGGGCCAACTACACCGACATGTGCTACGGCTACAGGAGCTTCAAGAAGGGCGTTCCGGCGAGGCTGGACCTGCGCGAGAAGGGTTTCGGGATAGAGACGGAGATAAACATCAAGGCGATAAAGAAGCACATGAGGATAGTCGAGGTGCCTAGCACTGAGAAGAGGAGGGCAGCGGGCGAGGGCAAGCTGCGCACCTTCCGCGACGGCTGGGTGATCCTCAGCACGATACTGAAGAACGTCTACTGACCCCTCGCTCACTTTTAAAAGCCTTCACTGCGCTTATCTACAGAGCTGGCGATAGACTGGTGCACGAATACTACGGCGACAAAGAGGATGACGACGAAGGGAAGAAGAAGCAGAGCGTGAGCACCAACATCGCTGGGCCCATCTCTGCGTGGCTTGTGCTCCTCTTCGTGGCCCTGGCGATAAGGTTCGCCACCTCCAGCCTGGGGTCGACGCAGGCAGGCATAACCGGCATACTCTCCAGCGCCTCCGGATTCATACTCTTCTCGCCGGGCGACATAATCCTGCCTCTCGTGATAGGTGCAGCGATCGGGGCCGAGGTGGGCATACACGCCAACTCGCTGAAGAAGGCCGAACGGGCCGGAGCCCTGAACGGGGTCTACGCCTCTATAGTATACATCATAGGCATAGTGGTCATCTACGAGATACTGGGTGCCGTGTTCCCCAGCATAGCACCATCGTTCGACTTCCTGATAGTGTCGTGGGTCGCGATTCCTGTGGTAATCTGCACCGCGCTCTCAGAAGTGTTCGCCATACTCTCGTACTCGAGGAAGGTAGGCTCGTAATCACTTCGCCGCGCTGACTATCTTTATCACGTCGCCGTCCTTTAGCGCGTAGTCTTTCGCAACCCTCAGTTTCTTCTTCGCATCCACGGCGTAGAGCATCCCCTTCGCTAGGTCCTGGTGTATC
>JAKASF010000026.1 GCA_021828295.1 Microcaldota archaeon | reverse complement strand
GATAATAACAAAGTCGTTCGCTGACACGATAGACACGCAGAAGAAATATGCGCAGCTGGGCAAGAAGATAAGCCCGAGAACAGCTGCGTATGTCATCGCTGTCAGCAGGGTCGCCGCTGCGATGAAGGCAAGGGGCTGGTACTGATCACTTCTTGAAGAGCTTCAGGAGCGAGCCCAGGTCCATCGTGTTTACCACATCCTCCTTCCTTAGCCACGCTCTCTTGGCCATGCCAATGCCGTAGCGCATGTACTGCATGTGCGAGATCCTGTGCGCATCGGTATCTATAGCGAACTTCAGTCCGTATCTCTTCGCCTTTATCGCGTTCTCGTCGTTGAGGTCCAGCCTTGAGGGCTGCGAGTTTATCTCCATGGCCACTCCGTTGTCCTTTGCAGCTTCGAAGACCTTGTCCATGTCTGCCTGCAGCGGTTCCCTCTCGTTTATCAGCCTGCCGGTCGGGTGGCCGAGTATGTCTATCTGGCCGCTGTTGAGCGCATTGACAATTCTCTTCGTCATTGCGTCCTTCGGATCCTTCAGCCCGCTGTGCACCGAAGCGAGCACGTAGTCCATCTCGCCGAGCGTCTTCCTGTCGATGTCTAGCGATCCATCCTTGAGTATGTCAACCTCTCCGCTCTTCAGCAGGGTGAAACCTTCAAGCTTCTTGTTCGCCTTGTCTATCTCAGCGAACACCCTCCTGTATCCTTTCTCATCAAGCCCTCTGTTCATGTACTCGCTCTTGGAGTGGTCTGTCACGCCTGCATACTCCCTTCCGAGTCTCTTCGCCTCGCCTGCTATCTCCTCGAAGGTGTTCGAGCTGTCTCCGCTGAACTTGCTGTGAACGTGGAGATCGCCATCGATGTCAGCTAGCTGCACCAGTTTCGGCAACTTGTGGTGGAGCGCGAGGTAGATCTCGCCCCTGTTCTCCCGCATCTCAGGCTCCATCCAGTCAAGGCCCAGAGTCTTGTACACCTGCTCCTCATTCTCGCCTGCGGCAACGTTCCTGTTCCTCTTGTCAAACAGGCCATACTCGTTCAGCTTCAGCCCTTTCTTTATCGCCATCTCCCTGAGCTTGACGTTGTGGTCCTTGTTGCCGGTGAAGTACTGCAGCGCGGCTCCGAAGCTCGTCCTCTCAACGAGCCTGAAGTCGCAGTTGAGCCCGATCTTCAGCCTCACCGAGGTCTTCGTCGGGCCCTTCGCGATTGTGCTCTCTACCTCCTGCATCGAAGTGATGAAGTCCATCACCCTCTGGCCCTTGCTCGAGATCAGCAGTATGTCAAGATCGCCGACCGTCTCCCTCATCCTCCTCGTCGAACCCCCTATTATCGCCTTCTCCACTAGCCCCGACTTTAGCAGCTTGTCCCTTATCGCTTCCGCTTCCGGCAGCGCGGTGCCCAGCAGCATCCTGCCACCTCCGCTTTCAAGGAAGTCTATGCCCTTCTGTATCTGCGTCTCGCTCTGTTCTCCGAAGCCCTCGAGGTCGCGTATCCTGTGCTGCGCGAGCGCCTTCTTCAGCCCCTGCACGTCCTTTACGCCCAGCGCCTTGTAGAGCTTGAACGCCTTCTTGGCCCCCATCCCCTGTATCTTTGTCAGGTTCGCAATGTCGAGCGGGTACTTCTTCTTCAGCTTCTCGTATTTCGCTATCTTCCCCGTCTTTATGTACTCCTCTATGTGAGCCGCCATCGATTTGCCTATGCCTGGCAGCTCCATCAGCGCGTCTGTCCCGCCCTTCTTGTATATCTCCTCCGCGTCCTCCTGCAGGCCGCCTATCGTCACCGCCGCCTTCCTGTAAGCGAGAACCTCGAACCTGCTGTACTTCTCGCCCTCCAGCTCCAGCATGTCCGCTATCACGTCGAGCAGCTCGGCGAGCTTCGAGTTAATCATGTATCAGATTGGGCAGCGAACCCTTAAAAGATTTGACAGGCAGAAACTTTCCTTCGCTTGGGTGGTTCCATTCTAAACCAAAGGGAGATTGTCGATGGCAATGTCGGTTTGAATAGCATATTCGGCAGCAAGCGCTCCGGGATAATGAGAGAACCTGACTTTGGGCCAAAACCTGAACTGAAGAAGCGCGCAGAGATACCTGCCGATCCTCTTGAAGCGGCGATGCGGCTGCAGGAAAAGGCAAAGGATTACGAAATAGATCCAAAGCTCCTCGGCGGCCTGGCTTTCAAGATTCTTTGCCGAAGCGCCCGCGAAGGCAGCCTTGCAAGGAACAGGAACGATATCGACCTCGCTGTCAAAAGGAAAGATGTCGCCAAGCTCAAGAAAGTAATGAGCGAACTAGGATACGAATATCCAATACGCGATAACGTGCTTAGTCCAGACCAGATCCTCTATCTTGACAACCAGAACCAGAGACAGGTCGACATATTTGTCGACGGTTTCCAGATGTGTCACAAGTTCGATTTCAGAGAAGGGCTCGAGTCGAAAGGCGCAACTCTCCCCATAACAGATCTGATTATGACGAAGCTTCAGATTGCGGAGATTACCTACAAAGACCTGCAGGATCTGGCTTCAGCGTTTTCAGATTTTAGGCTCGGTCAGGAAGAGGGCAACATACGCTATGACCAGATAGCAAGCCTGGCATCAAAGAACTGGGGGATCTGGAAGGACTTCACCGACAATCTCAGAAAGCTGAAGGCCCATGTAAAGGAACTGGCGCCAGAGAAAGCAGACGAGATTGCAGAGAGGGTTGGCACGCTTCTGGAAGATATAGAAAAGCACCCGAAAAGCGCAAGATGGAGCGCGCGCGCAAGGTTTGGGGAAAGACTCAAGTGGCACGAGCTGCCCCAAAGGCGATGAGAAGTCTTTTTATCTTTGCCTCCGAGTATAATAGGCGATAAAATGTACGGCGGCGACACTTCAGGCACCACCCAGGGTTCCATACCACAGGAGTTCGAGTTCTTCAAGCCCAAGATAGCTGTAGTGGGCTGCGGCGGCGGCGGCAACAACACAGTGCAGAGGCTGAGCCTTATGGACATAAAAGGCGCCGGGCTCTTCGCATTCAACACGGACGCAAAGCACCTAAGCATGCTTAACCCCAGCATAACCAAGCTCATACTCGGCAAGGAACTCACGCACGGCCTCGGGGCTGGAGGCTTCCCAGAGATAGGCGAAAAATCTGCGGAGCTGTCAAGAAACGAGATCGAGTTCCTGCTGAAGGATTCAAACCTGGTGTTCATAACTGCAGGCATGGGCGGAGGCACGGGAACGGGCTCGATGCCTGTAGTGGCGAGGATAGCCAAGGAAGCAGGCGCGATAGTCATAGGCATAGTCACGCTGCCTTTCTCTCTAGAAAGGGTCAGGCTGGAGACAGCAAGGAAGGGCGTTGAGAAGCTGAAGCAGAACCTAGACACAGTCGTGGTGATAGACAACCAGAAGCTCGTATCGCTGTACCCGAACCTGCCGATAGAGAAGACCTTCTCGCTTGCCGACGAGATTACCGCCAAGGCGGTGCGCGGCATAACCGAGACGATAACCCAGCCGAGCCTGATCAATCTTGACTTTGCAGATGTGCGCACGATAATGGCCGCAGGAGGCATAGCAATGATAAGTGTCGGCACCGGCCAGGGATCGAACAAGGTCGACGACTCTGTGAACTCCACGCTGAAGAACAAGCTGCTCGATGTCGATTACTCGAAGGCCAGCGGGGTGCTGCTGCACATAATCGGCGGACCAGATCTCACTCTAGGCGAAGCGAACGAGATAGCAACGAAGCTCACGGACAAGGTGGCGACGAATGCGAACGTGACCTGGGGAGCCAGGCTCGATCCGGACTACATGGGCAGGGTCGAGATAATAGGCATATTCACAGGAGTGAGCGGCTCATCTGTCATAGGCAGGGAGCCGAAGGAAGAGAGCGGCCTCGGGCTTGGCACACTTTGACCAGATTTAGTACGCCTGGACTACTGTGCCTTCGCTTTCCTCTTTGTTTCTAGATAGCACGTATATCTTTGCGTTTACGGCCTGCTTCAGCATCTCGTCGTGCGTTATGATGAACACCTGTTCCACGAGCCTGGGCAGCACCTCGTTTATCGCCTTGACGAACTTGCTGAGGCCCTGCTGGTCTATGTTGTGGGTCGGCTCATCGAGTATCATCCATCTCAGGTTCGGCACCAGCACCAGCGCGAACGCGACACGCATAGCAAGGCAGGCCACGCTCTTCTCGCCGCCGCTGGCTATCGTATCTACGTTTGTCCAGCCCCCGTTCTCCGTCCTCGAGGTCCTGACCTTGAGCATATAATCATCGGCTGTCGGCTCCAGCAGAAGGCCCTGATAGTCGCCGTAGGGGTAGAGCTCGGGCCAGATCTCGTCCATTATCTCGTTTATAGAGCCTATAAGACGAGTGCGAAGCAGAGTTTGCGTTTCAGCGAGAGCCTCCTTGAACTTGACGAGGTCCTCGGTCGCCTTCTTCTTGCTTCTTGCGTCCTCCTGCATCTTGTCTATCGTCTCAATTTCTTTCTTTTTCTCCTGCGCCTGCGCGACCTTCTCCTTTTCTGCCTTAGAACTCGCGTCGATCTTCGTTGAGCACTCCCTTATCTTTACGTTTACCTGCGTGAACTCCTTCTGCATCTTGTCTATGCTTTCCTCATCAACCTTGATTGCGCCCAGCTCCTTCTCCCTCTCGCCAACCATCTTCATAGATTTGTCCCTGTCTGTAATGTGGCCTTCAAGCCTCTCAGCGGCCTCGCTCTCCATATCGAGCTTGGCCAGCGCATCCCTCGCCTTGGAAACCGAATCGCTGACCTCTTCTTTCTTCCTTTTCAGCGCCAGGTTCGCTTCCCTCTGGGTTTTGGCCTGCTCCTCTATCTTCGCTATCAATGAGGTCTTCTCCTCCACGATCCTTTTCCTTATCTCTTCTGGCAGGTCTCTTTCGCATATAGGGCACTTGCTGAGATGTTTCTCCAGCTCGGTGAGCCATTTCTGCTGCTCGCCCTTGCTTGCGGTGATGTGCGCCAGCTCTTCGAAGGCCTTCTTCTCCGCGTCCTCTACCTTCTTTCCCTCTGCTACAAGAGAATCAAGCTCCTTCTTCTTTTCGGACAGCGCCTTCCGCGTGGCTGCGTTGTCGGCCACGCCCTTCTTCTTTATCTTCTCGATCTCCTTCTCCACCACTCCGATCCTGCTCTTCAGCTCTGCTATTTCCTTTGTCAGCGATATCCTTCTGTTATACGCCTTCTTCGTCTTCTCCAGCTCCTCGTTCAGGCTCTCCCTCTTCTTCTCCTGGCTTTCAAGCTCTTTGGCAAGCTCCTCTCTTTCCTTGGTCACATTCGCCGCCTCATCGAGTAGCGCCTTGTGCTGCTCTCTGAGTTTCTTTACGTCAAAGTTGGCTATCGCCTTCTCGCTCTCTGATACTATGTCCTTTATCCTGTTTATCAGCGAGGTTGCGTTCTCCTGCGCCGTGGCAAACTTGTCGAGCCCCAGCAGCTCGTCGATCTGCTTCTTTCGCTCTGCGGGCCTCAGGTCAAGGAAGTAGGTGAGCCGGTTCTGCTCTGAGTATACGGCGCGCGAGAAGAGGTCATAGTCGACCTTGAGTATCCGCTCCACCTCTTCGTTCACCCTCTGAGGCTGTGACTGCAGGTAAGCTCCGCCTTTGGCGATGCTGGCCTTCGTAGAGCCGCTGAGCTGCAGGTTTCTTTCTATGCGGTAATCGGCGCCGTCTACCCCAAAATCCAGGCTCACGCTCGCAGCATCCTCCTGCTGCGGCCTGTTCATTATTATCTCATCTACGGCGACGCGCCTGTGCTGTATGGCCGGGTACGTGCCGAACAGGGCGAATGAGATTGCGTCCATGATGCTGCTCTTGCCCGCGCCCATCTGGCCGAGCAGGATGTTGGTGCCTTTCGAGAACTTGAGCCTAGTGTCTTTGTGTGTCTTCCAGTTCCTGAGTTCGATGGAATTTATCATAAGCGCCCCCTGAGTTCTATGGGGCAAATCGGCTTTTTAACTATATAACCCTTTCACAACTTCGGGTCGGCAATGGAAGGCAAAAGCCGACTCCAGCGACACGTTTAAATCCCTATAACTCCGTTATTATCCTGATCGAGTGGCCGGCAGGACGTCGAGGTTTAGGTTTACACGTAAGGAGTCGAAGCTAAGGGAACTCGCATCCGCTTCTCTCATGAACAAGCGCGAAGAGACCGAGACGGCAAAGCAGGTGCTCCAGAAGATCGTTTACATAACGATCGCCACGTCTAGCAAGGGTGGAATCCCGTGGAACACGCCGTGCTTCTGTGCTTATGACAGCAGCTACTCCTTTTACTGGATCTCGCATCAGGACTGCGTGCACTCTGAAAACATACGGAAGAACAGCAACGTCGCGATCGTGGCATACGATTCAACAGTGCCCGAAGGTCTGGGCTTCGGAATCTATATGAGGGCCAAGGCCGGCGCGGTAAACGACAAGAAGGAGATCGCCAAGGCGCTCTCGCTGCTTTACAAGAGGAAGAACAGACCGATACCCGATGTCGACGAATTTGTCGGGGACACTCCAAGAAAAGTGTATAAGGCGGTGCCTAGCGAGGTGTGGGTTAACGATATCGGAAAGAAAAGCGAGGAGCTGAAGTACCTTAGGCTGAAGATATCCCTGAAGTAGAGCTCATGTGAGGCTCTCCTCTATTATCTCCACTTCCTTGACTCCGGGCACCTTCCTTATCTCCTCCTCGATCACCGAGCTGCCCGTGGAGTCGTCGTGGACGAAGAGAACCTTCACCGTCTTTATCCCAAACGCCACCTCCTCAAGCTGCGAGCCCTTGGGTTTGAGCGTGTCTACTATGGCCTTCCTTACCGATTCTTCCTTCCCCTCTTCCGCATAGACGCGGAAGAGAACCGCAACCTCTCCCATCAAGGCCCCTCAAAGCCGCAGTCCTTGCACTTGTACTTGTTGTATGTCTCCCTGCACCTCTTGCAGCGGATGACGGTGCTCTTGCCGCAGCTAGGGCACTTGAACTCAGTGTACGAAGCTGTAAGCCTCCCGCACGAGACGCATACTTTGCCTGCTAGCGTTCCTATATTATCACTCCAGATAAAAGGAATCTTATTAAGGAACGAAAGTATATAAAAGCAATCGAGGGCACGTGGTGTAACTTGGATAGCACGGCAGCTTGCGGAGCTGTTGGTTGCGGGTTCAAATCCCGCCGTGCCCGCCTGAGTGATGCGATGAAAATAGTAATTTTAGTACGTCACGGAGAGAGCAAATCAAACGTCATGGGCATACTCAACTCAGGGGAAGGCAAATACAGCCTTGGGTTGACTGATATCGGAGTGGGGCACGCTAACGCCGCAGCCAACGCGCTTGCAAAAATCACTACGGTAGATAAACTATACACGAGCCCAGCGATTCGCGCCCAGGAAACTGCGCAGATAATAGGGAAGAGACTTAACCTTGAGCCCAAGGTCGATCCCCAATTGCAAGAAAGATTCTGGGGCAAAATGATTGGTATGAAGTTCAAGTCTCACGAGGAATCGTTGGCAGCATACAAAGCAGAAGTCGAATCTGGATACAAGGCAGGGATGGAAAGCTGGGAACTCACACAGCATAGAATAATCGGATTCGTAAACTCCGTGCACGAAAGTACAGTGATTGCGATAACGCACGCAGATCTCATTATGGCAATGTTGGGAGTGCTGGATCCAAAATACGACGAATGGGACTCGACCACCGATGTGCCGTACGCTTCGATAACGGCGCTAGACATGGAGAAAAAGAGTATACTCTGCATAGGAAGCAGGCATCTGCCAGAAACTTTGCAAAGATGATTTTATGTCCAAGATCATAAAAAAGAAGCAAAAGATCATAGTCAGAAGCGTGCGAAGAAGAGACCTGAAAGACCTGATGTATAATTACGTTCTGGTTCAAAAGGAGATAAGGACAAACCCTTACATCGGAATACCTCTTTCAGATAAAAAACCTACCCTGAAAAGCGAAAGGAAATGGCTCGCTAAACTGATCAAAGAAGTAAAAGAAGGTAAATCCATCGCATCTGTAGCCGAAGTAGATGGCAGAGTGGTGGGAATGTGTGACATAACGCCATCAGGCGGCAGCCCCGAAGCTCGCCATATGGCAAATCTTGGAATACTTGTGAGAAAGGGCTACAGATCCATGGGCATCGGAACCATGCTCATAGAAAGTTCTCTGGAAAAGGCGCGAAAGAAGTACAAGGCAGTAAAACTTGACGTCTTCGGCTTCAATAAAGGAGCCCAGAAACTCTACAAAAGATTCGGATTTAAGACATATGGTGTTCTGCCCTCTGCTTTTATTAGAGGCAAAAGACTCAAAATTGATAAAATAATGATGTATTTGGAATTCAACTAAATCTCCAGTCCTTAACTTCCCTTTTTCATCACTTTTGCGCTGTACCTGACAAGTTGCCTTACCAGTCGTTTTGGTACCGGCTTGTCGAGAGGCAGATGCAGCGCCGATTTTGTTGTCTTGTACTTGGAAAGTTCTCTCCTGTGGTCCCACAACGTCGGAGGCCTCAGATACAGCCCTATGTGGCTGCTTTGCAACCCGAACCATGCGAACATTCCCTTGTAGCTGTACCCTTTGTAGCAGTATCCTGGCATGCTGTAGCTTATGAGCTCCGTGGCGTCTGGGACGGTCTCTCGTATTGTTGATCTCAGCTCCCTGAGCCTGCCCCGA
>JAKASF010000025.1 GCA_021828295.1 Microcaldota archaeon | reverse complement strand
ACAAATATCCAAGATCAAAGTTCTATCTAATGGACATGAAAGATATGAATTTTCAGTCCGAATCTTTTGACGGAGTAATAAGTCTGTATGCAATAATACACACTCCAAGAAGGTATCATCACCTCATATTGAGTAAAATGTACAAATTCTTGAAACCTGGAGGCAGGCTATTGATAAGCGTAGGGCGCACCGATTCAAAAGAGTGGTTTGAGAAAAATTGGCACGGGAGCAGGATGTACTGGAGTCATTTTGACCGTAAAAAGAACGAAGATTTAATAAAAAATACAGGATTCAGGATTAAGTACAGCCGCGAAATTGGCCCTCCTGGCGATAGACACGTTTTTGTTTTCGCGACAAAACCGGCCTCCAAAAAACCTTTAAATACATAAGCCTGACAATATGTACGCTATTTGTGTCATCTGGATTTTCGAATCCTGATGATGTGGTATAATGGCACAACAGCCGAAGCAAAATGCACCAAAAGCCCAGGAGGGCAAGCCAAAGGCCAGCGAAGCCATCAACATAGTCAGAATAGCGGGCAGGGACATCAACGGCAAGTACGACATCACCGCGGCCCTGCGCCACATAAAGGGTATAAGCAGCAACCTCGCTAACGCAATCTCGCTGCTTATAGAGAAGAACTTCGGGATCGCTCCTACCACCTCGATAGGCTCGCTCGAGGAGGACAAGATAGAGCAGGTGGAGAGCGTCATCAAGGAACCCGGCAAGTTCGGCGTGCCTGCATTCATGCTCAACAGGAGGGAGGATGCGGAAACTGGAACCGATGCGCATTTCGTCGGCACAGATCTCATAGTCAAGACAAAGCAGGACATGGACTCATCGATCAAGCTCCAGAGCTGGATCGGGTACAGGAGGCAGTACGGGCAGAGGGTCAGGGGACAGCGCACGCGCTCCACCGGCAGGACCGGTGAGACCGTCGGAGTTACAAAGAAGAAGATTCAGGAAGAGGCGAAGAAGTCCAGGGCGTCGGGAGGCGGAGGTCCTGGAGCTGCGGGACCGGCTGCTGGAGGAGCAGCCCCGGCGGCAGGAGCGGCACCGGCCGCAGGAGCAGCGGCCCCGGCGCAGGCGCAGCCTGCAGCAGCGCCCCAGGCAAAGCCAGCAAAGGAAGAGAAGAAGTGATTGAATGGGAGCGCCGAAGAGAATAAGGAAGAAGTACGAAACACCATCGATGATGTGGGATTCGGCGAGGATCCAGCGCGAGCACGAACTCAAGTCCAAGTACGGGCTCAGAAACCTAAGGGAACTTTGGATACTCAACAGCGAACTGCGCAGGATAAAGCAGAACGCGCGAAGCGTGCTCTCCGGGAAATCGAGCGAGCAGACAGGCAAGGACATAGTGGCGAGGCTCAGCAGGTACGGCATAGTCAAGAACGATGCCACCCCCGACGACCTCCTGGTGATCGGCGTAGAGGCGCTGCTCGAGCGAAGGCTCCAGACAGTTGTGCTCAGAAAGGGCTTCGCGAAGACCACAAAGCAGGCCAGGCAGCTGATAGCGCACGGAATAATCTCGATAAACGGCAGGAGGGTGACCTCTCCGGGCCATCTAGTTCTTGCCAGCGAGGAGCAGGCGATAGCCTACTACAAGCCTTTCAAGATACAGACAGAGACGCCGCAGGCCCCTGCGGCAGTCGTTGCGGCTGCTGAAACTGCCGCGCCGGCAGCAACGGAGGTCCAGGGCGGAGAGACCAAAGGCGAGGGTGCGTAGAGATGGCGAAGGACACGAAGCAGAAGCAGGCCGGCGAGGAGAAGACGCAGGAGAAAAAGAAGAAGGGAGATGTGTCGTTCGAAGCCGCTGCCGCAGAGGCGGCGCAGAAGTACAAGCCGAAGGGAATACGCTGGGGTGTCGCGCACATCTATTCATCGAAGAACGACACGATAATCACGCTCACCGACCTCTCCGGAGCAGAGACGATAGCGATCGGCAGCGGCGGCATGATCGTCGACGCGGACAGGGAGGAGGGATCTCCTTACGCGGCGATGCAGGCTGCCTATAAGGTATCGGCCACCGCGATAGAGAAGGGCATAACGCACATCAACATCAAGATCAGGGCTCCGGGAGGCCACGGACCCAAGACGCCAGGGCCAGGGGCCCAGGCTGTCGTAAGGGCTCTGGCGAGGAGCGGCTTCAAGATCGGCAGCATAGAGGATGTCACTCCGATTCCTACGGACACCACCAGGAGGCCTGGCGGCAGAAGGGGAAGAAGGGTATAGCGTCTTATCAGAGGGCCACCGAAGCGTATCCTAGAAGAGCAAGGAGCACTGTCAGCGTAACCGACGTGTCAAAGTTATCATCGATAAGAGAGGGCGCACTCTCTACCAGGGCGCCGACAAAAGCGACAGGCAAGCTCAGATAGCCGACAAACGGGAATGCGATCACAGATACGGCGGCGAAGTAGGCGAGAGAGCCCCAGAGGCTCTTCTTCGCGTTGTACGGAAGAGGCAGCCTGTATCTTGTACCAACAAGCGTGGCTACGGCATCTCCGACAAATATGGCAACTAGCACAGCCGCAAGAGCCATGTTGCCTAGGAAAGACATAGCAAAGAGAGTTCCCGCCGCGAGCCACGTGGCTCCCTGCCCCAGAATTGCATCGCTCCTCTCAAAGGAATGGAGAGCCCTTGAGACAATGCCCTGTTTGTTGCTCACCCCGTAGTTTCCTGCCAACGATGCAAGCAGGATCGCGGCGATGAGAAGCAGCCTGACGTACACAGCAGCGATCAGGACGAATGCTGCTATGAAGGCGAGGCCCATCGCTATCTGTGCCACATCCCTCTTTCTCTCCACTTCCGTGCTGGCCCTCCTTGCATGAGTCATGAACAATGAGGCCCCGCTGAGGAGCCCAAGCAGCATCGCCTGCGGCACAAGGGTCGTGAAGTAGTGCAGAGGGACCACGAAGAACACGGCAAGCAGGAAGAACGCGTAGTTCTCTTTAGAGCGGTACGTGGAGGCCATCCCGCTGAATATCAGCACGCCAAGGAGCATGAGGAAGGCATCTGCCCCTTCATAAAGCGCCAGTGCCGCTCCAGCTACAAGAAAAATGACAAGGACAGCAAACGCCCTTCTTCCTATGCTGATAAATCTGTGGACAAGAAGAAGGAACACAAGCGCGTATACTAGAACGGAGTCCATCAAACCACGTAGATGACCCATGCAGCTATGCTGAAGGCCGCAGCAACAAACAGAGGCGCAATGTACCTTATCATCCTTCTTACCTCGGCGCCCGCCCTCTCTATCAGCAGGTCTGCCTTCTCGCCCCATACGTAGAAGTCCTTTACCTTCAACTTCCTGTAAGCGTAGCTGACCGGTTCCAAAGAGTCCAGGGCTTCCTTTACCATCACGTCTATTATAGGAATAACGCCGTCCACTCCGGTCTTCCTTCCAAGCGACATGCTCGCCGAGGACGAGATCGTGTTTATCGAATGCGTGTCTGTGGTGCAGGTCTCTACAGAAACCCTGAACTTCCTGCTCACATGATCAAGAAGCTTCTCCCTGAAACCCGGAAGCATGTTGTTGGCGTCGAAATAGATCAAGCAGAGCTTCTTCCTTCCGAACTTGAATACGCATACGCTCGTATATCCTTCGCCGAGGTCGCGCGGGCTGCCGAGCATGCGGGCGAGCCTCTTGTGGGACGCGCCGAATTCCATCCGTCTCCTCGCTCCCGTCTCCGCCGCCTTCCGTATCGCGTCCTCATACTGTCCGACGTAAACGCTGCCCTTCTGCACTCCCGAGAGCTCCTGCGCGCTCGCCGATTCAAACCTTGAGTTGTGCGCGTCGACCATCACCGCATCGCCCCCAGATGCTTTCTCTGCCGCGCCTCTCAACTCTTGACCTACATCCCTGGTCATGTCCTCGGTCACCTGCGGGGCCTTACTAAGCAGAAACAGGTTCGTATCGCCCATCGATACGTTTACGGCCCTGCAGGATCCGCTCTCCCCAATCGCGAAGTTTCCGTATGCCCTGCCGAACTTCCTGGCTCCACGGAGCTCCCGCTCTACCAGACCGGAGAGCGAATACGCCCGCGAGGTGTTTATCGGGTTGTCCTGTATGTCCAGCGGACCGTGGAGCACAAAGGGCGTTGCGCGGAACCTTTCGGCAAGCATCCTTCCCATACTAAGAGGCACGACGCTGCCTCCGGAGCCGCGGAACGGGCCGAAGTGTATGTCGGGATTTACGAACACGCCCTTGTATCCATCCCCGTTGCGAAGCGCGATCACGTCAATGTCTAGGTCCCTCCTGATGCCGACGTTCTGCCCGAGCACGTTGACGTCGCTGCTCAGGTTGAAGAGCCACTGGCTGACCATGGATATTATGACGTTCATGCCGCTGGCCTCGAGTATCTTCTTGGACGGTCTGTCGAGCAGGTAGACGAGCGCGTAGCCCATCGCCAGGAAGACAAACATGCCTGCGAACAGTCTGACTAGCGTGAGATTGAGGGGAGCCTGGAAGCTGAGTATGTAGCCGCCGAGCGGCAGGTAGAAGAGTATGTTGAGCACCGGCTGCACCGCCGCGACCAGCGCCATCTGCCTCAGCCTCCCGATCATAAACTTGCCTATGAGCAGCCAGTAGCCGTATATGCCGGCGTTGACCAGCAGCAGGAAGAAGTACGAGAGCCACGCGTTCTTCGTTATCGCGAACGAGGCCGAGCCTACGAACAGCACTATGGCATACGGCGCCGTTATGAGCAGCGTGGCGAGCATCGCGTGCTTCAGCAGCATCTTTCTCTTTATGCTCTTGATCAGCGCGGCCGTAATTATGGCCGGCAGGCTCACCACCACTATGCCCGAGCTGACCCCTAACGCGACAACCTGCAGGAGCCCGCTACCCAGCATCTGCAGATGTATTATCAGGCTGGCGAAGCCCCCGGCAGCCGCGCCAAGGAGCAGCAGTATCAAGGTCTGCGCCGTCATGCTCGGCGCCTGAAGGTTGAAGTACTTCACGTAATGCGTTATGTAGCGTCTCGAATCGGCCATGCAAAACACGAAGGAAGATTACACTCCGAACCTTCGCTGTCTCCTGTTGTACTCGATCAGCGCAAGTTCGAGGTCTTTGCGTGTGAAATCGGGCCAGAGCTTCTTGCTGAAATACAGTTCGGAATAGCCGCTTTGCCAGGGCATGAAGCCGGAAAGCCTCTCCTCCCCGGAAGTCCTTATGACAAGGTCTATGTCCGGAATGCTTCTAGAGATCATGTAGCTCCTGAATAGCGTCTCGTTCACATTCCTTATTCCGTTACTGACCGCGTCCTTCACAAGCATCTGTGCAGCATGAAGTATGTCGTCCTTGCCCCCGTAGGCTATGAGCATGTTTATCACCCTGTCCTTGTAAGCGCCTGTCTCTACCTCTACCTTCTTCAGCGCCTTTGCCAGGTCTTTAGGCAGCATAGCGATATCGCCCACGACATTGAACCTTGTCTTGTTCTCGTGAAGCCTATCGAGTATCTCCCTGTCGGCCGCAACCTTCTTGTATATCCCGAACAGCGCCTCCCTCTCCGAGCTCGGCCTCACGAAGTTCTCTGTGGAGAAGGCCCACACAGTTATGTTATTCACCCCGTAGTCCCTGCACCAGTCGGCGAAGTCTATGAATTTCTCCACGCCCATCTTGTAGCCGTTGAAAAATCTCAGGCCCTGGCTCTTCGCCCAGCGCCTGTTTCCATCCGGTATAAGTGCAAGAGCGGTGGGTGCTTTGCTAATGCGCATACGAACGAACCAAATGGTGTTTACACATTTATTAAGCATTTCTATTATAAGACTAGCGTGGCAGCAGAGATCAAGCAGATAAAGACTAGAGCATACGGCGGCGCGCTCATTGCGTCAGCGGGGGCGCTTGCTGCTGGCAGCTTTCTCACCAAATCCGCAGGTACGTTTCAGTCGCTCTTGCGCCACGCCCCTGTCAGCGGAGACGGAATACTCGCGGTGGCAACCTTGGTAGTGGGCGCGATAGGTGCCATCGAAGGCGTACGCATAGCCATGGGCGCCCTAGACGACGCTCACGCTTTCGAGGATGTTCGGCGCGGCCCTTCGGAATGAGCGTGCGAGTGCTTTAGATGGATGGGGAGCTTGAGAAGCGAATCAGGGCCAAGATCCGCGATGTGCCCGATTATCCGAAGAAAGGCATACTGTTCAAGGACATAACTCCCCTTCTCAAGGATCACTACACCTTCTCTGCGTGTATAGATGCGCTCGCAGACTCGTTCAAAGGCGAGAAGATTGATTACGCGGCCGGGGTAGAGGCCAGGGGTTTCATAGTCGGCGGAGCCCTTGCTGGAAAGCTCGGAGTCGGCTTTGTTCCTATAAGAAAGAAGGGCAAGCTTCCGTACAGGAAGGTTAGCATAGACTATGAGCTAGAGTACGGGAAGGAAACACTGGAAGCTCATGATGACTCCGTGGAGAAGGGCAGCAGCGTGCTCATCGTAGACGACCTGCTCGCAACAGGTGGAACTGCTCGCGCCGCCGCTGATCTCGTGCAGAAGATGGGTGCCAGCATAATAGGTTTCGGCTTTATTGTGGAATTGAGCGCACTGAACGGCAGAGGGAAGCTCGGGGGCCAAAGGATAGTGAGCCTAATCAGGTACTAGCTACGTCGTCCTCTTGATTATGTGGTAACCGAACTCTGTCTTTACGATGCCCGATATCTCTCCGGGTTTCAGAGCGAAGGCCGCTTCCTCGAACGGCTTGACCATAATGCCCCTGCCGAACTCTCCAAGGTCGCCGCCCCTCTTCCTCGACCCGTCGATCGAGTACTCTTGGGCCAGCGCGGCAAAGCTCTCCCCCTTCTTCAACCTGTCGAGTATCTGTTGCGCAACAGAGAACTTCTCAACAAGTATGTGCGAGCACCTGATCTTTTCTCCCATGGGCATCGTCTCGTGTACAATTGGTACAGACCCGTTATAAACCTTGAGATTGATCTGCTTCCGTTTATCGGGGAGATGGTGACTGCTACAGCGAAAAAGCTAGTCAGCGGAAGAATACTAGACCAGGCGTACGAGCAGTTCAAGGAGAGTGGAAGGTCAAATCAAGAGATAGCACAAAAAGATCCGCAGCTGCTGGCTGACCGATTTGATGACGAGACGCTGCTCCACAAAAAGGCAGGCGAGGCCGCGCAGGCGTTCGAACACTCGCTGCAGAGGTACATGCTTCTGGAGAACGGCGGCATAGTCTTCACGAAGCTCAAGCGCGCCGAGCAGAAGAGGATCGACTCTCTCGCCAGAATAAGCAGAAAGTACAGGGACGAAGAGCGAATGCAGGCGATCATAAGCGCGAGGGAGGAAGAGGTGAGCGCAGAGTACGATGAGCTGCGGCTTACCACTACCAACGAGTCCAGGAAGCTGGAGCGCGATTACGGCGTGCTTCAGAGCCAGGAGTACCTCCGCATATTCATCAAAGAGCTCGTAGATGCTGCGTTCGAATGCGTGGAGGATATAGGCAGATACGGCCGCATATATCTCTACAAGCAGATGATTATGCAGCTGATGAAGAAGGAGACGAGGGAGATGTTCCCTAACTCCACCAAGCTTCGGACCCTTGCAGTAAAGGACATGCTCCTGAACGAGCCCGATCCTTTCGTCAGGATCTCTGCCATAAGGATAACGGGTTTGGGGCTCAGCAAGTACCTCCACGCCGAGGACCTGCTGATGTTCGATGCGGCGCAAGCCGAGGCGGGGATATGATGATACGAGAGGTAAACGCAACTGCGCCGCAATCAAGGTACGACACCTACGAGTTGCTCTCGGGGCTGAAGGTCAGTGAGCTGGATGTGCTGCGTAAGCTAGCCCCCGAGGTTTCCAAGCGGTTCGAGGAGGAGAAGCAGGGGCTGTCCTCAGAAACTGGAAAGATAGTGGACAGCGTGCGCGAGATCGCAAGGGACTACGCGCTTCTTTTCTTCCACGAAGAGTTCTTCAGGAGCATGAGAAACACCAAGGCAGAGATGGATCACATACTTCTAGAGGAAAGAAAGCGCCTGAAGGGCGACGAGTCGGCACTAGCCGAGATAGCCAAGGACCACGAGGAGAACGACAGGGAACTCGAGAGGCTTAGAAACGACTATATGGAGAAGAGGAACAGGTTGAGCATCAGGCACATCGGCGAGGAGCCCGAGACCGTGCAAGAAAAATTCGCCGAACAAGCCGCCGACATAGTCGCCTCAAAAACAAGGGGGCTTAGCGCTTGGGCACGCAAAGCCGTTTACATGTGCGTGCTATCCACGCTCAACGGCAGCATAAGGCACTGGTACTCTGATGCGAACGCGCTAATAGACTCGGCGATGCTCGCCATACTGGAGAGCGAGACCGATGACCTCGCGCGCTTCGAGCTCGCCAGCGGGTTTCCGGTAGCAAAAGAGGACGAAAAGAGCATACCTCCGATGGTGCTCGCTTGGCCTGGTATAAGGGCCGAGTAGGCAATCTATATAAACCTTTAACGTCATACTATAGGCTGGTGCTTTGATGAGCACACCTTGCTTCTAAAGGCTTCTTTTGAGAGCGAGCTCTCTGCTTTTGCTTGATGAAAAAAGTGTTGTTAGATTTTTCTAACTCCCATGCCTTTACGCATTGTACGTGAGATTGCATTTATGCAATTGATTTGAGGAGAAGTAGACTTGCAAACATTTTAAGCCATCTAGAGGATGACTAGGCTCTGGCAGCGATGAAGGTCGTGGCAAGCTGCGATAAGCCCAGGGTAGGCGCATGTCAGCCCTTGAACCTGGGATAACCGAATCGCGCACGCGCAAGCGTGCGAGCCTCACGCGGGGAACTGAAGCATCTTAGTACCCGCAGGAAAAGAAAACAACTGTGATTCCATCAGTAACGGCGAGTGAAAGTGGAAGAGGGCGAGCCGAATCCGGATTTGCAAAAGTTCGGAGATGTAGTTCAGCAAGGTCCGTACCATTAGCCGAACGCTCTGGAAAGAGCGGCCAAAGAGAGTGACAGCCTCGTAAGCGGAAACGGTGCGGAATTAGCTGTGAAAAGAGTAGCACGGCCTAAATACGTCGTGCGAATACGGGGGCATTAAACCCCAACCCTAAATATTGGCCAGAGACCGATAGCGAATAAGTAGCGTGAGCGAACGTTGAAAAGGACGCACACGTGTGCGTGTGAAAAGATCTGAAACTAGGTGGTTACA
>JAKASF010000024.1 GCA_021828295.1 Microcaldota archaeon | reverse complement strand
ACTATGATTTGTGATCTTGAGGGTATTTGTATATAGCCAATAATTTCGTACACTCTATTTAGACCATTGGGCTGCAGGGGGAGAGATTTGAACTCTCGAACCCGCAGAGGGAACCGAGAAACGTCAAATTTGTTCCCAAAATGGGAAATTTCTGTTCCTTTTAAAGGAACATTATGTTCCTTATACGGGAACAAATATAAATCTTTGCGCTGTATAATATCATGGAGATATTCCCATACGGGGACGTGAAGGGGAGGGTGCTAACCTACATACTCGACAGACCAACCGCGCGGGTACGCGTTTCTAGGATTGCAGAAAAAGTGGGCGCCAGCAAGGGCCACGTCAGTGAAGTTATATCCGGATTGAAGAGAGAAGGCATAATCAGGAAGGACATGGTGGACTTGAAGAACCCATACGTAAGATCGCTAAAAATCGCCATAAACGTAAACAAAATAAGCAGAGGTGGAATCATTCCGATCCTGAAGACGCTCAATCCAGAGGGGGCGGGTTTGTACGGTTCTTGGGCTAATGGGACAAATACAGAAGAAAGCGACATAGACATGTGGGTAAAGACAGAAGACGCGGTTAGCGCTCTCAAGAAGGCAGAGCTGCGCAGCCGCATCGGCAAGATACTGGGGGTGGAACCGCAGATCATCATGTTGGGCGAGGAGCAGATAAAGAAATTAAAAGATGGCAATGAAGTTTTTTACTTCAGCCTTCTGATGGGTTCGATTGTGCTGTTTGGTGAGAACGTTGGGAGAGCTTGATAAATGCATAAAGAACGGCTTCATAAGAAGGATAGAACCATCGAAAAACGCGGCGCAGAAAATGATTGAGAAGGCCGCGGAACTTTTGAAGGAGGCGGACAAGAGCTCAAGGGCCGGAGCGCCTAACGGCACCCTACTCATAGCCTACGATGTGATGCTATTCGCAGGGAAGGCGCTGCTTGCGCTTGACGGATTCAGAGAGAAGAACCACTATTGCGTGGCTATTTATGTGAAAGAGGAATATGCTGACAAAGGCAAAATTGGCAGAGAGACCGCCAAGCGTTTTGACGAGTATCGGGTGCTGAGGCAGATGGTTGCATATGATGCAGATTTCATGGTCTCTACGGTGGACGCAAAGCAATCAATCAAAGATGCCAGCAATATGCTGGAAGAGGTAAGGAAGCAGATATAGGCATGGGAAAAGGAAGAGCGGAGGAAGGCGCAGGATAGCCATAGTGATAGGCAATGCCGGGTTAGGTGCGCTTGAAGACGAGATAAGACTAGCTGAAGGTGCAGGGGGAGAGATTTGAACTCTCGCACCCACAAAGGGAACGGGTCCTAAGCCCGCCGCATTTGGCCAAGCTCTGCCACCCCTGCGTGATAATTCATTCTGAACTTGCCTTATTATTCCTTTTCAAACTGCGACTTTGAAATGAGAAGGGAACCTACACTTCATTGTATATCTTGCCCCTGTGGCCAGCTCTAACAACGAGCATTATCAGCTGTGCCGTGCTTACGTCAAGTATGGCCCTATACGCTCCAATCCGCAGGCTGTATAGGGGCACTCCAGTCAGGCGTTTAACGTAATCAAGCGGATGTTCCTTTATACTTTCGACCTTGGCCACTATTCTGGCACGGGTTTTGCCATCGAGCCTCCCGAGGTCTTTTTGCGCTCTTTGGGACCAAACAACCCGGTAGCTCACTTAATCCCTAGCCTTTTCTTGACTTGTGCCGTTGTGTAAACTCTCCCTGCCTTGATGTCCGCGAGCCCCTCTTCTATACCTTTTATCTCTTCGGGGGATAGCGGTTCTTCGTCTATGGCCATGTTCGCAAGTCTCTCTATCACAGAATCCATTGGTTCACTCGGATGTATTTTTAGTTCCTCAAGCTTTTTTTTCAAAGACCTTTTGATCTGCACTGTTGTAGTTTCCATGATGGATATATAATGCTATAGGTATTTATAACTTTCTGTAAAAATTGACAGGGGAAGCGGCTTGGGCAGTGTTAACTGTAGAATAGTTTCTTATACATATCGAGAAAAAGGATAGCTGGAAGATGGCGATGCCGGTCCAATCAACAACGACGATAAGCGGATTCTAATCATAGACCTAGACGGCACGCTCTGCGAGGACATAAAGAATGAGGAGGGAGCGAAGCGGATGCTTGCGGCAAGGCCCTTCATGGAGACTATTAGGAGGGTGAACAGGCTGCGCCGCAGTGGCCATTACGTTTGCATCTTTACTGCGAGGACCGACGAGCACGCCGGTGCTACAGTAAAGTGGCTTGCCAAACACAGGGTAGGATACGACAAGATAGTGTTCAACAAGCCGAGGATCCACGGCTATGCTGGCTACTACTACGTCGATAACGTAAACGTTGGGGCTACGCACCACGGCAGGCACTTCCACGAGGGGCTGCTGTGAGCGTCAGGTTTTTAATAACAGAGTTGATAGTTAAGTGAGTCTATGACAAGCACAAAGTACATCAGAGATAACCTCGACGCAATGAGGAAGTCTCTCGAAAAAAGGGACAGCAAGTTCCCATTGGAAGAGCTGCTCGCCCTAGACGAGAAGGTCAGGAAGAGCGAGCATGAGATACAGGAGTTGAGAACCGAAAGAAACAAGGGCAATGAGCAGGTTGCTGAGGTCAAGAAATCAGGAAAAGAGGCAGACAGGAAACTGATTGAGAGATTGACAGAGATCAAGAAAGAGATAGAGGAGATAGAGAACGCGCTGCCCAAGGATAAGGAGAGACTCGATTATCTCCTTTGGAACGTGCCGAACATTGCGCATGAAAGCGTGCCTAAGGGCAAAGACGACAGCGAAAACCCCGAGATAAGGAAGTGGGGAACGGTAAAGAAGGCGGCGCTCGACGGGACGCATGAGGAGATACTGAACAAGTTGGGCCTCATCGACATTGAAACCGCCTCCAGAGTCTCCGGTGCTAGGTTCTTCTATCTAAGAGGAGATCTTGCGCTGCTTGAGCAATCGGTGCTGAGGTTCAGCATGGACCTTCTGGCGAAGAAGGGATTCACGCCCATCTCCCCGCCCTTCATGCTCAGAAAAGAGGTTTACGGGGGGATAGTGCCGTTTGCGACTTTTGAAGACGCGCTGTACCGTGTCTCCAGTCTGAGGGAGGTTGCGGAGGGCAACACGACTGAGAAGATGGATGAGGACCTCTTCCTTATCTCCACAACGGAGCACCCGATGATTGCTCTTCACGCGGAGGAGATAATTCCCGTGGCAAAACTGCCCATAAAGTACGTTGGCATCAGCCCGGCATTCAGGAAAGAACTCGGGGCTCATGGAAAGGACACAAAGGGCATATTCAGAGTGCATCAGTTCATCCAGACTGAGCAGGTTGTCATATGCAAGCAGGAAGACTCGTGGAAGTTCTTCAACGAGATGATCGGCAACATCGAGGAGATATGGAAGACGCTGGGGATACCGCACAGAATCATAGAGATTTGCTCAGGCGACCTTTCTTCCAGAGACGCCAAGTCTTATGACTGCGAGGCCTGGATACCGAGCCAGCAGAAATACAGGGAGGTTGCGTCGTGTTCCAATGTGACTGACTGGCAGAGCAGAAGGCTCGGCATAAAATACGAGGAAGGCGGAGAGAAGAAGTACGCGCATACGCTGAACGCCACCGGAGTGCCCACACCCAGAGCGCTGATACCTATCATAGAGAACAACCTCAATGCTGATGGCACTGTGACGGTTCCAGACGCTCTTGTGCCCTACATGGGCAAGAGGACGATAGGCCGGTAGCAGCTTTTCCCGCGCAAAAGGTTAAATTGAGCTAGAGTGCAATCTGTGATTGTATGAAGCAAGAGTACTCCCTGCTCAGGGAGATAAAGAGGCTGAAGTCGATCAGGGGCAGCGGCACGCAGCTGGTCAGCGTCTACATCCCCGCGGGCTACCAGCTCAGCGAGGAGATAAGCAGGCTGCGCAATGAGTACAGCACGAGCAGCAACATAAAGTCGAAGCAGACGCGAACGAACGTGCTTGGAGCGATAGACAAGATACTGCAGTACCTGAAGCTCTACCGAGAGACGCCGAAGAACGGGCTCGTGGTGTTTGCCGGAAACATAGCCGACGACCAGAGCAAGAGCGACATACAGCTCTTCTCCATGGAACCTCCGGAACCGCTGAAGGTGAACATATACCGATGCGACTCGACGTTCGTACTCGACCCCATAGAGGCCATGGTGGAGAGCAAGGACACATACGTGATGGTTGTGCTTGACGGCAGGGAGGCGACGATCGCGACACTGCGCGGCACCCACGTGCAGGTGGTGAAGAAGGTGCACTCGAACGCGCACGCGAAGATGAAGAAGGGAGGGCAGTCGGCGAACAGGTTCAAGCGTGCGATAGAGGAGAGCATAGAAGCGTATTACGGCAACGTCAGCGACACGATAAACGACATCTTCCTCCAGGGGGGCTTCAAGGAGAAGGGGCTGATAGTCGGGGGCCCCGGACCTGCAAAGGAGAACTTCGTCAGGGCCAAGGGGCTCAACTACCAGGTGAAGGTGCTGGGCGTATACGACACCGGATACACGGACGAGACCGGGCTGAACGAGCTGCTGGAAAAGGCCGCGGACCTGCTGAAGGAGCAGGAGGCGGCGCAGGAGCGCCAGATCCTGGAGAAGTTCATGCGGGAGGTCGCATCTGGAGGTTTGGCGATCTACGGCTACGACAAGACCAAGGCTGCGCTGGAGAAGAAGCAGGCCGGCACGCTCATACTCAACAACGAACTCGAGCTCTACAAGGTAACCTACAGGTGCAGCTCGTGCGGCCAGACGATAGAGAGGATGGAGGTCGGGGAGGCGAGGCAGGCGAAGCACGAGGACGGCGGCACGCTGACAGTGGTAGACGCAAAGGATGCGATAGAGGAGCTGATAGAGCTTGCCGACCAGAACGGAGCTGAGACTGTGTTCGTGTCGAGCGAGAGCTCGCTGGGCAAGGAGTTCATCATGGGATTCAAAGGCGTCGGGGCCCTTCTCAGGTACAAGTGACTACCGCTACTCACGCGTTCGCAGATGTTTTTTAAAGCTAATTAGGGAATAGCTACTACGCATTTTTCATTACGGTGTTTTATTGGGGGAGAGGGCATTCAGTCTCTATGACATAGAGCAGTTCATCAGGGAGGCGGGCGCGGAACGGGTAACCGAGGACGCTGTGCTGGACCTCGAGCATGAGCTCGAGAAGCTTACGGAGCTGCTGGCAAACAGGGCCATAAAGTACGCCACACACGCGGGCAGGAAGAGGCTTATCACCAAGCAGGACATACTGCTTACCAGGAAACCCGTCTACAGGAGCCCTGACAGTTTGAGGCCGAAGGCAAGAAGCACGAACGCGACCTCTACCAGGGACAGGTAGAGCGTTATCTCTTTCTCGTTGACCCGCTTCATGTTCATTACCAGATGGGTAAGGCTATAGATCCTCTTTCCGTACGGCGCCTTGAATGTGCCATCCTTCTGGCGCACGCCCAGGTCCGTGGACTGGAACCTCTTCCTCAGATGCAGGAAGAACTCTATTATCCATGGGAAGAAGACGATAACTCCGAAGGATTCGGCGTTGCCCATCGCCATGATGGCCACGAAGATGGCGCCTATCGTGTAGGTGAAGCTGTCTCCAGGCATTATCCTGGCGCGGTACGCGTTGAAGGGAAGGAACGCGAGCAGCGACGCGAAGAGTATGGCCGAAAGCAGGGAGCCCATGTAGTTGCCGAAAAGTATTGAGTAGACCAGGAAACCTGCGCTTGCGACAATCGCCGTGCCGGGTTGCAGCCCGTCGTAGCCGCCGAGCAGGTTGAACGCGTTTGAGACAAAGATCACTGCAAGCGGAAGCACGGCGAGCGGATACAGGATTCCCAGATCCACCTGCCCAAGCAGGGGTATTGCTACTACGCTCACCCCGGCGTTTATCGCCATGAGAGGCAGCGCGCCCACAACTGTGAGCAGGGGCTTCTGCCACTGCTTGAGGCCAGCCTTCTTGTCTAGCAGATCCGTGGTCATCACGTTGCGCCCCTTGATGTGCACGTCATCCAGGAATCCGACGAGCGCTATTAGTAATATGGAGAGCGCCACGGCAAACAGCGCCGATGTGGAAATCACAGGGATGAATACAAAGGTGCCACCGAAGGTGTAGACCAGCACGCCCACTATTATGCCAAAGACAACAGCTATGCCGCCGCTCGTGGGCAGCGGAATAGGTTTCTCCTTGTTCTTGTCGTTTATGACTATCCCGGAGGATGCGAGGTAGCCTATCACGAACCGCGTGCTCACAATCGTTACCAGGAAGGCGAGCAGGGCCGGGACTATCAGCGTTAGGAAAGTGGTGTAGGCCATGCTGAGAGTTCTGTGCTTACGAATAAAAAGGTTGTGTAACCACTCAGGGTTATTAGCCTTGTATTGCAGGTATTGGCATGCTGCTTGCGCTTTACGCATACCTTGCTTTCGCGGCCTTGGTCCTGCTCTTCCTAGTTGCCGCAGACATCAATGGCATCGCGAGGAACAGGGACGACAGCTGGGAGCTCGAACGGGGATACCGGCCGAAGACGCTGGTCATAGTGCCGTGCAGGGGCGAAGAGCCGTTCCTGTACGAGAACCTCGTGGCCGCGAAGAGCCAGAGCTACAGGAATTATGACCTCATCGCTGTAGTGGACAGGGACGATGTCTCGTTCGCCACTGTGCGCAGGGCGAAGGTGGCGTGGATGGCGCCGGCACGCGGATACACGAGATGCAGCGACAAGGTAGGGCGCGTGGCCAGCGCCGTTGCGGCAAAGAGGCGTTACGACGCATATGTCATACTCGATTCTGACGAGCGCGTCGGGGAGGGGTGGCTCGGAAGGCTTGTCGCACCGCTTGCCGATAAGAGGGTCGGAGTATCTGTGATGTTCCCTCTCTTCAAGCCCATCGATAATGGCTTCTGGTCACGGGTCAAGCAGGTATGGGGGTTCGTAGGCCAAAGCCTGCTCGAGTCCCGAAAGACGCGGTTTGCGGCCGGAGGCTCGATGGCCTTCAGGAAGGAGCTGCTTGACAGCGCCTCGTTCAGGTTCTTCACCACCTCTAAATACTCTGTTGCTGACGACATCTGCCTCAACCTCATAGCGAAGAGAAAGGGGCTGGAGATAGCATACACGGCGCACTACCACCCCGTCACATACGTAAAGGAGAGCCGCGCATCGCTCTTCGAATGGGCAAACAGGCAGACGGCCCTATCGATATTCGGATACAGACGCATTCTTTACTACGGCATCGCATACTACTCTGCCGAGATATTGGTGCTCGCCACAGGAATCGTCGGCGCAGTGCTCATCTCGCCGATCATGCTGGTCTTCCTGGCGCATCTTGCTGGCAGCATCGCGAAAAACGTGTCAAGGTCTGGGGGCGCAGGTGCGTGGATAGCTCCTGTGACGCTGCTTATGCCCTTCCTCTATCTCTCGAACCTGATCGCAGCAAGCCGGATGCGCAGCATACGCTGGCGCGGGAAAAGCTACAGCCTGCGCTGACCTTCGCCCAGCTTGTTGACGTTTACCAGCCTTATGTTCGCTTCTATCCTTTCCAGCGACCTCCTCAGCTCGGGAACCACGTCGGCATCGCTGTTCTCCTTCTTGGAGAAGAATGCCACTATCCTTTCCTTCGCCCTGCTCTCCTTCTGCGAGCTCAGGTTCATGACGAAGTACTTGAGCATCATTGTTCCCGGCGGGTACCTCTTGCGCAGCGCCGGCCAGTTCCTTATCGTCCAGTCGAGTATGAGCCTGCCGGCATTCGGGTTCGAGGATGCGACGGAGGGTATCGACACGGTGTCCTGGGATCTCACGGATTCGGAGAGCGCGAACTTCAGGGCGCTGCTTACCAGCCTCGGGTTCCTGAACCTGCCCAGCACGGCGAGGAACCTGAGCTTCTCCTCTGGAACGTGCTCCTCCACGTAGCGCTTCTTGAACCACTCGAACTCCTTGACTCCGCCGTTCATTGCGACGGTGCCGAATATCGCGGACTTGAGGTTGGGGTCTATCTGCTGCCTGCCCGCAACGTAGCCGTCAAACAGCGCCCTTGCCTTCGATACAACGCGCTTGTCCCCTATCAGGCCGAGGCCCGATATGACAGCACCGCGAAGGAGCGTATCGAAGCTGCTCTCGCCCTGCCTGCGTTCGAACCCGAGCCTCTGAAGAAGCGAGTTTGCCAGTTTGGATATTATCGCAGATGCCTCTTTGGCCGTAGGCGTGCCGTTAAGCATGATAAAGAACCAGACCAGATGGGAGAGCGTGTTCTCGTTGGTCGGATAGTCGCAGCGCATGCAGTACTTGGTGACGAAATCCAGATAGTCGCTTACCGGTATCTTGCCAGCTCTAGCGAATACGAAGAGGTCGTTCTCAGCGCCCCATGCGTCGGCGCCTTTCAGCTTGCCGTCGCGTATCGCTGCGCCGACAGCAGCGAGGAGCTTGTCTCCGTACCACACCCGATACATGCCCTTCTGCCCCCGATTCAGCTTTATGAACTCGCCATCGCGCAGCTTGACCGGAATTGACGCGGAGGTTTTGGATAGAAGGAGAAGGCCTTCCTTCCCCCTGCCTGTTATGTAGTGCACAGGAACGGGCCAGCTCTTGCCCGAAGCCGCCTCTCCGATTAGCAGGAACCTCTCCTGGCGCAGGTTCACGCCCTTCGCGGTCTTCGTCGCGTAAACGACCGGGTATCCGGGAGTGTCAACCCAGAAGCCTGCCACCTGACCCACGGACGTGCCGGAACCGCCCTTGCGCCTCTCCGCCGCCTCGTCTATCGCGTTCCAGAGATCGTACTTAGTGGCGTTCGAGTAGGCGTGCTTCTTGAGATAGATGTGCAACCCCCGCCTGAACGTCTCCTTGCCAGCATAGTCCTCTATCATGCGGAGCAGCGCGCCCCCCTTGTCGTAGCTTATGTTATCGAATATGGCGCTTATCTCGCTCGGGTCGCGCACGTGCGTGCTGACAGGATGCGTCGCCTTAAGCTGGTCCTCGGCGAACGCCAGGTCCATGCTGTCGAGGGTATCGCTCAGCAGCCCGTCGCCTATCGCCCACTCGGGAAACGTTGCCGCAAGTGTCTTGTAGCTCATGAACGTTGCGAAGCTCTCGTTCAGCCAGAGGTCGTCCCACCACTTCATCGTGACAAGGTCCCCGAACCACTGGTGCGCAAGCTCGTGCGCTATCACCTCCGCAATTCTCTGCTTGACAGCTATCGACGATTTCTCGTTTCCGAGCAGGTCGCTCTCCCTGAAAGTTATCGCGCCCCAGTTCTCCATTGCTCCGGCGGCGAAATCGGGAATGGCGAGAAGGTGAAGCTTCGGAAGCGGACACTACACCCTGCCG